>JAIXUR010000063.1 GCA_027483425.1 Cyanobacteriota bacterium
CACCTAGGTCGTAGGCTAATGTCCTCAAAATTCAGCGTTTTGGCTGTCTCTTGGCGGCAAACTATACCTGGGACAACCCTTTTCAAACCACCTCTGGAGCCAGTTCAGCATCTATGGAACCTTGACCGATAGGGACTGACTTCAGCAAAGCTGGGTTAACCCCGCTGGGACGGATCGCTGGGACGGATCGCTGGGACGGATCACAGAGTATGGATCTTGAAATCGCCCCTGGGGCTGCACCCAGGAGCCAAAGGTTAGGAGGCCTAGACCTATCTCCCTATCGATCGCTACAGATGGGGCAGTGGGTAAAGCTCATTTGCGGGGCCAGTTACCAGGACATGCCGACAGTGCAGCGCCTGGTCATGCTCTACGCGCTGGCGGGGGTAGATTGCATTGACGTGGCCGCCGATGGTGCCGTGGTGGCGGCGGCCCGCCGGGGGTTGGCGGATGCCGTACGGCTGGCCGGGTATGGGGAGCACCGCAACCTAGGCTTAGGGTTGCCCTGGCTCATGGTCAGCCTCAATGACAGCGAGGATCCCCACTTTCGTAAGGCCCATTTTGATGCGGCCCACTGTCCTCCAGATTGCGATCGCCCCTGCGAACCCATTTGCCCGACAGCCGCCATTCAGTTTCAAGCCCCTGGCCAGGGCGGGGTGACGACGGAGCTCTGCTACGGCTGCGGGCGCTGTATTGCGGTCTGTCCGGTGAGCGCCATTGAGGCCCAATCCTATCTGGTTAGTCCAGAGGCCTTTCCAGTCGATCAGCTAAACCAAATTGATGCGGTTGAAATCCATACCCAAACGGGCCATCAAGCCCAGTTCACCCAGCTCTGGCAACGACTAGAGCCCTGGCGACCGTACCTAAAGCTGGTTTCCATTAGCTGCCCTGACCACGACCACGTGGTGCCCTACCTGAAGGATCTCTACAGGATTATGGCGCCCTTAGGGGTACCGCTGATCTGGCAAACCGATGGTCGTCCCATGAGCGGTGACCTGGGTCGAGGAACGACCCACGCCGCCATTCGTCTAGCTCAGAAGATTCTGGAGGCTGGGCTACCGGGCTATGTACAACCCGCGGGCGGCACCAATGGCTACACTGTAAGTAAATTGCTCGAGCTTGGTTTGATCAATCAGGCGGCTTCTGGGGCTCCGCTTCGGGAGATTCCCCCCAACGGGCTACCCACGACCCAGTGGGTAGGCGCCCCAGCCAAGCCCTCAGCCCTAGACGCCAAAACTATCTCAGGCATTGCCTACGGAAGCTACGGGCGATCGCAGGTGCTACCGTTACTCGATGCCATTGACCAAGAACTTCAGCCCTGGTTGGGGGCAGAGTCCTCCAACCCGCGGACTATCGGTCAACGGACACCGCTCTCCACCGATCTACCCACCAACGCGGCTAGCACCCCCTGGCCGCCACTTCATCAAAGCGCCCTAGATCAAGGGTTAACCCTAGCCCGGCAACTGGTAGGGCAGCTCAAGTCAGATTGCCATTTTTTATCAAAACGTTATGGTTAGCTATAGCGACGATAGCTCGATCAGTGACAGATCGAGCCCCAACGCCTCCGCCGACAGTATTTCAGCCACTACTAACCTCAATAATCTCACCGTGGAATTTTTACCCACTGAAGTTGAAGGGATAGCCCAAAACCAGCCTGTCCCTGCCCCAGACCTGCCCCCAGACCTACCTATCGACGACCTCCAACAACTGCTGAGTATTCTGCCACCCTCGATCCGAGCCCAGCTTGATCGCCATTCCCAGCGCCAGAGTCTGATCGAGGTGGTTCTAGACCTGGGTCGCCTACCCGAAGCTCGATTCTTTGGCAGCGTCGAGTATCTCTCAGAAGACCCCGTCACCCACGCCGACCTTGACCACTGCATCAAGCGCATTGGCGCCTTTGGCGGCGACAACCGAGCCGGTATTGAAAAAACCCTGCACCGCATTAGCGCGATTCGCAACCGATCGGGAGAGGTGATCGGCCTGACCTGCCGAGTGGGGCGGGCGGTGTTCGGCACCATCGGTATGATTCGCGACCTGGTGGAAACCGGCCGCTCGATTCTGATGCTGGGGCGTCCTGGCGTGGGTAAAACAACGGCCCTGCGGGAAATCGCCCGGGTACTGGCCGACGACCTGCAAAAGCGCGTGGTGATCATCGATACCTCCAACGAAATTGCTGGCGATGGAGACATTCCCCACCCCGCCATCGGTCGAGCCCGACGGATGCAAGTTGCTCATCCCGAAGAACAGCACCGCGTCATGATTGAGGCCGTGGAAAACCACATGCCTGAAGTCATCGTTATCGATGAAATTGGCACCGAGCTAGAGGCGCTAGCCGCCCGCACCATTGCGGAACGGGGGGTACAACTGGTGGGTACGGCCCACGGCAATCGCCTGGAGAATCTGATCAAAAACCCCACCCTCTCTGACCTGATTGGGGGAATTCAGTCGGTCACCCTGGGGGATGAAGAAGCCCGTCGCCGGGGCAGTCAGAAAAGTGTGCTAGAACGCAAGGCCCCCCCCACCTTTGACATCGCCGTAGAAATGATGGAGCGCCAGCGCTGGGCCGTCCATGACGATGTCACCGTCACCATCGACAACCTCCTGCGGGGACGACAGCCAGGGCTGCAAATTCGCACCGTGGATGAGAACCAGCAGGTGATTATTACCCACGAGCTACCGGGCTCTGGTCGAGAAGTCACGAAGCCATTGCGATCGGGGATAGGCTGGCGGGCCGCAGGGCAGATGCTGCCGCCCGCTGCCTCTTCAGCGATCGCCCAGCGCAGTCTGGGGAACAGCAGCACTATTCACCCCCTGGGACAGGCTTACGATCCAGAACCCACCACCGACCCAGACTTTGCCCACTTGCTCGCCCTCAGTGACGACGAGGGTGTTGGCCCTAATGGGGAAGATGCCATGCGTCTTTACCCCTACGGTCTCAGCCGCCACCAAATCGAGCGGGTGATTCAAACCCTGCACATGCCCGTAATCATTACCAAAGATCTCGATCATGCCGATGCGGTGTTAGCCCTACGATCCCATGCCAAGGCCCAGGCTAAGCTCAAGCATATGGCCCAGGGGCGGCAGATCCCAGTTCACCTGGTCAAGTCCAACAGCATTCCCCAAATCACCCGGGCACTGCAGCGCCTGCTGGATATGGACGACAATCCTGCGGCGGTGGATCTGGGGCTGTTCAGCCACGGCGGCGGCGACGACGAACTGGAGGCCCTAGAAGAAGCCCGCCTGGCGGTAGAACAGATCGTGATTCCTAAGGGGCAGCCGGTGGAACTACTGCCGCGCTCAGCCCGCATTCGCAAAATACAGCACGAGCTAGCCGAGCACTATCGGCTCAAATCCCTCAGCTGCGGGGAAGAACCTAACCGACGGCTGCGCATTTATCCCGCCTAGATCTGTCCTAAGAGTATCCCAACTAAAAAAATATCCCTTCCTAAGGACGCAAACTCGGCCCGTTGGGCCGGTCGCGGCGAGATCCCGGATAGGTATTTAGTTGGAACACTCTAAACTCGGTCTCAGCCGGAGAGTCCTTAACCGCCCAGAGACTACTATGACCACGGTGCACTATAGAATAAGAACACCGGAATGACACCAGCGCAGCCTTAGGGCAGGACTCAGTACCTATTCTTCGGGGCCTGTCGTTCGGGCTGAACTTTTTCAAAGAAGCCTATGAAATCCTTAATTGCCCGTCTTTTTGCTCTGGTACTCGTGGCTGTTGTCGGCCTAAGCGGGTGTAGTGCAGGCACCAGTGGCATGCTCACTGGCGACTACCGTCAGGATACACTGATGCTGGTGGATAGCCTTAGAACCGCTATTGAACTGCCTGACGATGACCCGGCTAAGCCTGAAGCCCAGGCCACCGCTAAGGTGGTGATCAGTGACTTTGCCTCCCGTTACCGGCGCGATGCCTCCGTGGCTAACCTGAGCTCGTTCACCACCATGCGCACGGCTTTGAACGCGATCGCCGGTCACTACAGCAGCTACCCCAATCGCCCTCTACCCGAAAAGCTGAAGACCCGCGTAGCGCAAGAGCTTAAGCAGGTAGAAGCCGCCCTCAAACGTGGAGCCTAAGGGCACCTCAATCAGGCCAGTTGATTGAAAGAAGCCGCCCTAGGGCGGCTTCTTTGTGTCCGAATCGTCCGCCAATATAACCGCGATCATGACCCAGACTAAAACTTTTGATTGACGGCTTGACTCCAGTTTGCTAGTATGACACTTCTGTAGTGAAGTGCGAGTTGGACATGAAAGTCCGTGCGTCTGTGCGCAAGATGTGTGATAAGTGTCGTGTGATCCGCCGTCGTGGTCGGGTCATGGTGATTTGTTCGAACCCCAAGCATAAGCAACGTCAGGGGTAAGTTTAGGCTGTTGTTAGGCGTTCATCATCCTATGAGACGTCGTTTCGATCGCCAGGCAGCGCTGAGTACATTGACTATAGACAATTTGTTTAGGCTTTTTGTTCTGGTTTTTGTATAGCGCCTTCTATGGTCTGGGCAGCGGCCCAATGCAAACTAGTGAGTAGCCACAATTGGGCTGCATGGTTAGAACTCAGTATTGGGGGAGATAGTTAAGGTGGCACGGATAGCAGGCGTGGACTTGCCACGCGACAAACGAATTGAAATTGGCTTGACCTACATTTACGGCATTGGTCTGACCCGTTCTAAGGAAGTCTTGGCTAAAACCGGGGTTAATCCTGACATACGCGTCAAAGATCTCACGGATGCCGATGTGGCTAAGCTCCGGGACTCCGTTGAAGGCGACTACCAGATTGAGGGGGATCTGCGGCGGCTTGAGAGCATGAACATCAAGCGCCTAATGGATATTGGCTCCTATCGCGGGCGGCGTCATCGGGCTGGATTGCCGGTTCGTGGACAGCGTACCCGGACTAACTCCCGCACTCGCCGGGGCGGTACCCGTCGAACCGTTGCGGGCAAGAAGAAGGCTCCTCGCAAGTAGGTTCAGTTCTAAGCCCCAAGGTCATTGACTTGACTTTGGGGTTTGGGATGAACAAGGCTCGCTGACCTGTGTAGCGAGTTTTTCTGACTGTCTGGCGACCTTTTCCGTGATGCTCGCCGCTAGTCGAAGATCAGCTGAGCAACACTTTACATTGACTTAAAGTTCCATTGAATTGAGTTTAGTGACAACGCCATGCCCAAACCAACCCGAAAGACCGGACCCCGCAAGAGCAAGAAGAATATTCCCAGTGGGGTAGCGCACATTCGTTCTACCTTTAACAACACCATTGTGACCATTACCGATCAGCAGGGGGAAGCCATTTCCTGGGCTTCGGCTGGTTCCAGCGGTTTCAAGGGTGCTAAGAAGGGCACCCCCTTTGCGGCTCAAACGGCGGCGGATAGCGCGGCCCGGCGTGCAATGGATCAGGGCATGCGACAGATTGAGGTCATGGTGAGTGGCCCCGGTGCCGGTCGTGAGACGGCCATTCGGGCTCTGCAAGGAGCTGGATTAGAGATCACGCTCATTCGAGACGTTACCCCCATTCCTCACAATGGTTGTCGCCCGCCTAAGCGACGCCGAGTCTAGGGGTTAGAGGTATCATTGGCCGGGTCTATCGCGAGCCGGGTTGATCGCGAGGTTAAAGGGAGGCAGGATTTTGGCACAGTTTCATGTTGATTGCGTAGAATCGGTCGTTGAAGATGACCAGAGCCAGTATGGCCGATTCGTCATTGAGCCCCTAGAGCGAAGCCAGGGCACCACCGTAGGTAACGCCCTACGGCGTGTGCTGCTGTCTAATCTGGAGGGAGTTGCGATTACTGCGGTGAGAATTGCTGGGGCTACCCATGAGTTCTCTACTATCAAAGGCGTTCGGGAAGACGTGCTGGATATTCTCCTCAATATGAAGGAGGTTACCCTGCGCAGCTACTCCAGCCAACCTCAGATTGGTCGGCTGCTGGTTCAGGGGCCAGCCCGAGTCACCGCTGGACATTTTGAGCTGCCCTCTGAAGTAGAGGTGGTGGATCCGGAGCAGTACGTGGCGACTGTTGCCGATGGCCACACGCTGGAAATGGAGTTTAGAATCGAGCGCGGCCAGGGCTACCGGGCTGTGGATCGCAGCAAGGATGATGCCACTGCGCTGGACTTTATCCAGATCGATTCGATCTTCATGCCGGTTAAGAAAGTTAACTACGCCGTTGAGGAATTAGTTGTTTCTGGGTCTATGCAGCGGGATCAGCTGATCATGGATATCTGGACCAATGGCAGCATCACCCCTCAACAGGCCATGAGCCAGGCCGCTGATATTCTGGTCAGCCTTTTTGTGCCTCTGAAAGATGTCACCCTTGAGCCCAAGTTTGACGAAGAAGTCAAGGAAGAAGACCCGAATAACCAAATTCCCATTGAGGAATTGCGGCTTTCGGTACGGGCCTATAACTGCCTGAAGCGGGCTCAAATTAATTCTGTGGCAGATCTACTGGATTTCAGCCAAGAAGATCTGCTGGAGATCAAAAACTTCGGCCAAAAGTCCGCCGAAGAGGTGATCGAAGCCCTGCAAGAGCGTTTGGGTATTACCCTGCCCTTGGAAAAGGCGTCCAAGACCTCGTGACGCTCAGGATTCTAGCCTGCCTTGGAGCGAGTCAGGCTTTGCCCCATAATCTGATTGTTCCCTGATTGCTCCCCATCACGTTTACTCTTGTTGTTCATCTGAGTTCAGTACCATGCGCCACCGCTGTCGCGTTAATCAACTCGGGAAGCCCGCAGACCAGCGCAAGGCTCTGCTTCGTTCCCTGACCACGGAACTCATCCGCCACGGTCGAATTACTACCACCAAGACTCGGGCTAAAGCATTGCGCGAAGAAGCCGATCGCATGATTACCTTGGCTAAGGATGGTTCCCTATCGGCTCGTCGTAAGGCCATGGGTTACATCTACGACAAACAGCTTGTGCATGCTCTGTTTAGCCAGGCCAGCGAGCGCTACGGCGATCGCAATGGTGGCTACACCCGCATTGTCACCACTGTTCGCCGCCGGGGCGATAATTCCGAGATGGCCGTTATCGAATTAACCTAACCCGTCCGCTGATTCATCCCGTTCCACTATTCGCTCATTCTTAGCCTGTTTTCATGGAGAAGTCATCGCCCATACAGCGCAGCCTGGAAAGCCAGCCCGTTGAGTTTGCCCAGGCAACTCAGCGGGTTGCTTTGGTGGTGCAGTATGTCGGGACTCACCTCCACGGCTGGCAATGGCAACCCAATGCCCGCACGGTACAGGGTGAGATTGAGGCGGCGATTCGATCGGTGTTGGGCTACGACGTCCGCCTGAGTGGCGCAGGTCGTACCGACACGGGGGTGCATGCGGCCGCCCAGGTTGCCCATTTTGATGCCCCGGCGTTTATCCCAGCCCACCGTTGGGCCGATGTGCTCAACGCCCGCTTGCCAGAGGATGTTTTAATCCGGGCTTCGGCGGTGGTGCCCGATACCTGGCACGCCCAGTTCTCGGCCCAGTGGCGGCGCTACCGCTATACCCTTTACACGGGGCAGCGACCCAACTTGTTTGTGCGACCCTTTGTGTGGCACTACTACCGGCAGTATCTGGATCAGAGTAAGATTCAGGCGGCTCTCGATGACATGGTGGGCCACCACGATATGACGGCCTTTCACCGGGCCCGATCCGGCAAGTCTCACTCCTGGGTCGATCTACAGGCCGCCGAGTGCCGCCGCCAGGACACCTTTCTCACCGTCGAGCTGCAGGCCAAAGGGTTTCTGTACGGCATGGTGCGGTTGATTATGGGCCTAGTGGTTAAGGTAGGTAGTGGAGAGCTGGGACCCGCCGAGTTTGGCCGCCTCTGGCAGCAGCGCCAGCGCCACCGGGTCAAGTATGCGGCTCCGGCCCAGGGACTGTGTTTACTGCGGGTCGGCTACGACGATACCCCCTTTGCCCCGGAGGTATGGTTCGACACCCAGCCCCATTTCTTTTGGGGCCCGGCAGTGGCCTGAAGATGGCCGGGTTCTAGCCTGGTTTTTAGCTCGTTTTAATCAATTAGTGTGGTTCATCCAAGAAAGGCAGCTCAAGCGCTATGACTACTAAGACCTACATTCCCCCCCACGATTCTATTCAGCGGCAGTGGCACGTCATTGACGCAGAGGGTCAGCGCCTGGGACGGCTGGCCACCGAAATTGCAACGATTCTACGGGGCAAGAACAAGCCCACCTTCACCCCCCACATGGACACGGGCGATTTTGTCGTCGTGGTCAATGCGGAGAAGGTGGTCGTCACTGGCCGCAAGTTCAGCACCAAGCTCTATCGGCGGCACTCGGGTCGTCCCGGCGGCATGAAGGTAGAGACCTTTGATAAGCTCCAGGCTCGCATTCCTGCGCGCATCATTGAGCAGGCGGTGAAGGGCATGCTGCCGAAAAATTCCCTGGGCCGTAAGCAGTTCACCAAACTCAAGGTGTACGCTGGGCCCGAGCATCCCCACCAGGCTCAGAACCCTGAAATCCACGTTGTCAACACCATTCCTGGAGAAGCGAAATAATGCAGGCTACTGATCAATCTGAACGGGCTGTTTACTGGGGTACCGGTCGGCGTAAGACATCCATTGCGCGGGTGCGTTTGGTGCCGGGTACTGGCCAACTGATCATTAACAAGCGCCCCGGCGATGACTATTTGCAATTTAATCCGGCCTACCTCAACGGCACCAAGGCTCCCTTGGAAGTGCTGGGCTTGGAAAATGCCTATGACATTCTGGTGAACGTCAAGGGCGGTGGTCTCACTGGCCAGGCTGATGCCATTCGTCTGGGGGTAGCCCGCGCCCTCTGTGAACTTGACCCCGACAACCGCAAGCCTTTAAAGGTTGAGGGTTACCTCACCCGTGACCCCCGCGCCAAGGAGCGTCGCAAGTACGGCCTGAAGAAAGCCCGTAAGGCACCTCAGTTCTCGAAGCGCTAGATTGTTTGTATTGGGTGTTTCAGGGAGCTGACGTTGGCGATGCCCAGGGGATTCGCTAGGGTTAGGACTGAACACTCAATCCTGCTTTCTTTGATGTTGTCTCTCTCCGTTGACGTTACTTTTAAACTACTGCTATGGCAAAGTCTGACATTCATCCTCAGTGGTACCCCGACGCCAAGGTCTTTTGCGACGGCAAAGAAATTATGACCGTGGGCTCCACCAAACCTCAATTGCACGTAGACGTGTGGTCTGGCAATCACCCGTTCTATACGGGCACTCAAAAAATCATTGATACTGAGGGTCGTGTGGAACGCTTCATGCGCAAGTACGGCATGGCCGACACCTCAGCTACCACCCCAGAGAAGCCCGCCGACAACGCCTAGCTCCTTTGCTGTGGGACTAGGGTAGGACATTCTGGCTAGGCAGCAGACAAGAGGAGACCATGGCTGAGGCGTATTTAATTGAAAAACTCAACTCCGTGGAGCAGACTTTCCAGGAGCTAACCCGGCGATTGGCTGACCCCGACGTAGCCAAGAATCCGGATGAGTTTCAGCGCATTGCCAAGTCTCGGTCTTCCTTGGAAGACACCGTGGTTACCTACGACGAATGGAAATCGACTGGGGATGAACTTGGCGAAGCTAAGGAAATCTATAAGGAAGCCAGTGGGGATCCTGAGCTCAAGGAAATGGCTGCCCTAGAGGTGGCCGATCTGGAGGAGCGCCTAGCCGCGTTGGAAGCCCGGCTTAAGCTCTTGCTTCTACCCCGCGACCCCAACGACGATCGAAATATCATGTTGGAGATTCGGGCTGGTACCGGCGGGGATGAGGCCAGTATTTGGGCTGGGGATTTGGTGCGATTGTATTCGCGCTATGCCGAAACCCAAGGCTGGCGTGTCAAGCTGCTCAGCGAGTCGTCGGCCGACATGGGCGGGTTTAAAGAAGCGGTTCTAGAAATTGCGGGCGATCGCGTCTACAGCCAGCTCAAGTTTGAGGCCGGGGTACATCGGGTACAGCGGGTGCCGGTCACCGAAGCCGGGGGGCGGGTGCACACCTCCACCGCGACGGTGGCGATCATGCCCGAGGTGGACGATGTAGAAGTGGCCATTGATCCTAAGGACATTGAGATGACCACGGCTCGCTCGGGCGGGGCGGGGGGGCAAAACGTCAACAAAGTGGAAACAGCCGTTGACCTGTTTCACAAGCCCACGGGTATTCGAGTTTTTTGTACCGAAGAGCGATCGCAGCTGAAGAACCGTGAGCGAGCGATGCAAATTTTGCGGGCCAAACTCTACGAGATTCAAATGAGAGAGCAGCAGGAGGCGGTGTCGTCCATGCGCAAGTCTCAGGTGGGTACGGGGTCGCGTTCGGAAAAAATTCGCACCTACAACTACAAAGATAACCGGGTCACCGACCATCGCCTCAACCAGAACTTTACCCTCACGCCCGTTCTGGAAGGGGATATCGATATCCTGATTCAGTCCTGCATTGGCCGTGACCAGCAGGAGCGCTTAGAGGAGCTCGCCGCCGAGGCGTCTGCGGTATAGATGCTAGGCTGAGATTGTCCCAGCTAGGGACTTACCCAGGGTTTGGATAGCCCAGGCTCGCTGGGCTGAGTTCAGCCGCCTGGGTCTTGATAGTTTATTTAGATAGAATACTCTGGACGCACAGTGGTTTCCGTGTATTTCATCTAATGGGCGGTTTATGGCCAAGTTCCTCCACATCTCCGACATTCACCTGGGGTTTGACCGCTACGATACCCCCGAGCGCACCAAGGATTTTTTTCGCGCCCTGAAAACGGTGCTGGAGCGTTATGCCATCGAGGAGGGGGTCGATTTTGTTGCGATCGCAGGCGACCTATTCGAGCACCGCAACATCAAACCCGCCACCCTTAACCAAGCTCAGATCTGCCTTCAGGCCCTAAAAGACGCCAATATTCCGGTACTGGCCATTGAGGGCAACCACGACAACCGCCCCTACGGTACTCGCACCAGCTGGCTCAAGTACCTCTCCGAGTGGGAATTGCTCAAGCTGCTAGAGCCCACGGACGGAGCCGACGGCCAAGAGCGCCTTGTCCCTTGGGATCAGGACACTCGCTCCGGCAGCTACATCGATCTGGCCTGTGGCGTGCGGGTGATTGGTTCGAATTGGTACGGGGCCACCGCTCCCCGTGCCATTGAACTCCTAGCCGATGCGATCAAAGCCCTGCCCACCGGCCCAGACCATACGGTGCTCCTGTTTCACCACGGTCTTGAGGGACAGATCTCTCGCTACGCCGGGGCACTGCGCTACACCGAACTACTGCCCCTCAAGGAGGCCGGGGTAGACTACCTGGCCCTGGGGCATATCCACAAGCAGTATACGGTCGAGGGCTGGGTGTTTAACCCCGGCTCCCTCGAAGCCAATAACGTGGAAGAAAGCCGCTACCAGCGAGGAGCTTACCTGGTGGAGTTATCTACCCAGGGGGTGGAGGCCCAGCTCCAAACCGACTATTTTCAACGTCCAATTGTGCGCCTTGAGCTGGTGGCCAAGGGGCAGGAGAGCCTGGATCAGCTGACTCAAATGGCGATGGATCGGGCGATCGCAGCGGCCAACGAATGTCACGGCGATACCGCCCCCATTTTGGAGCTAAAAATCACCGGGCAGGTGGGCTTTGATCGCCTAGAACTAGACACCCGTCGCCTTCAGGAGGCGATCAAAGCCGCCACCCACGCGCTGGTGGTCCTGATTAAATACGACGTTGAAGATGTGGCCTACCAAACCCCCTTAAACGAAGGCCAAAACCGCCTCGAAATCGAGCAGTCGATTTTTGAAGATATGCTCACGGCCCACCGTGACTACAAAACTCGCGCCTCAGAGCTGGCTCGGGGGCTGACCGATCTGAAGGATCGCCAGCTCGCAGGAGCGAATGAAACAGACCTCTACAGCCTAGTGGAAACCCTACTGAGTCTAAATGACCCAGAGGCGGAGTTTGAGCCGCAAACAGCATCCTCCCCATAGGGCTCCAAGTATAGATTGCCAAGTTTTGAGCGCATGGTTGAAAAGAGTATCCCCTCTCTACATAAACCAAACCATTAGAAAGTGTCGCTGCTGCCAGATCATAGCCACGCCGCTGACAGCCACAAAGGCAAATACCAGCTGTCTAAACTGCTCGGCTGACATTTTGGCCAACACCATTTTGCCCAGCCAATTAGCCGGTATGGCACCTAACCCGATCACCAGCCCGTAGGCCAGGTATTCGGAACTGAGGCTGCCAAAGGCGGCATAGGCGGCTAGCTTAACCAGATGCAGCACCGCCTTATTAAAGGCTTTGGTGGCCACCATGGCTTCTTTTTCTAGCCCGTAGTTGAGATAGATCGGGTTCAGGGCTGGGCCAGTGCTGCCAATCAGCCCAGACCCAATGGCATTGAGAAAAGACAGGGGCAAAAAATACCAGGTTTTGATCGTAAACTGCTTCTCCTTGGGAGCGATCAGGTAGTTAACGACCATGGCCAGGAGCCCCAATCCCAGCACAAGCTGCAGCCCCTCAGCATGAATCTGGGTCAGCCCGTAGCAGCCGATTACGGCGCCCACGGCGGCCCCGGGCACAGACCAGGCGATCACCTTCCAGTCCACATACTCCCAAAACACCAGCCCCCGTTGACCATTGCCAATCAGCATTCCAGTGGTAATGATTGGGGCGACGGCCGGGGCCCCTAACATCAGGGACACCATGGGAATGAGAATAAATGGGCTACCACCCCCCGCCAGCATGCTGAGAAACCAGGCCACAAAACTGGCCACAAAGAGGCTAAAGGCGATCATAGGAAAAGACAACGCTGGCACTCATTCTAGTCTATGGGTCAACCCTGTCCTTCTGCTAGGGGGTTTTCACCGATTGCCTGGGTCAATTGCTGGGCCAATGGTCTGGGCCTGTAGATTAGTTCAAAGAAACAGAATGAGCATAGTTGGCTATGCTTAGACTTTCTTCTGCCCGATCTTTATTGACTCTGATAGCAGCGTATGGCGCAGCCCATAGATCCCAATCCTCAATCTGCTAAGTCTGGGCCGCTCTCTGGTGCCTCAGCAAAAGAGTTTTATCAACAGGCCGTGACGGCCTTTAAAGCCCAAGACTATGGCCAGGCCCAGGCGTTGTTTCAGCACCTCGGGCAACTACCACCGGATTCGCCCTACTACGTCAAAGCCCTGATGGGCCAAGTGCGCATACACCAACGCCTGGGCCAAGTCGATCGAGCGCGCCTGCTTTGCCAACAGCTTGTGGCTAGCCCCACCCCCCAGGCTAGCCAGTGGGCCGCCCAGGTTTTGAGACAGCTACCTGAGCAGCTGCAAATGCAGCCGCCGACCAGCATGGCTCAGAACGCCGAGGCAGATTTAAGTGGATTTGTCCCCCTAGCCGGGGCGACTAGTTCAGCCCAGGGGCCATCCGTTCCAGCATCTCGCCTGGCCCCTCCACCCCCGCCCAACCCTCTGCCCGCCACGGAGAAGCTGTCTGGTTCAAGGCCAGCCTCTGGAGTAGAAGGTGAGCCAGAGGCGGCCTACCGATCGCTGTTTCACTACCAACAGCTGAATCAAAGGCCGCCGGAGGGCCAAAGCGATCGCCCCAAAGCGGCCAGAGAACCACTGCCGGTAGCTATCGATCAAACGGCTAGCAACAACCACAACTCCGAGGGAGCCCCTCGCCCAACAACCTCACCCCGCTCTCGAGCCCTGGTTCCTTTGCCCAAACGCCCTTTGGCTCTTTGGGTGGGTCAGGCATTAACGGCGATCGCCGTACTCTGGGCCATCAACTGGGCCGTACATTTGGCCCTCAGAACCCTGGATGGCCTGGTGCGCTGGGTCAGGTGGCCGGTGCAACTGAGCCTGCCGGGGGCGAGCCAGTCCTACACCGTGGCGATCGGGATTGGGCTGGTGCTACTGGCCCTGGCCAGCCCCTGGATGATGGATTATATGCTGGCCCTCTGCCATCGCCAGCAGCCCCTGTCTACCCGTCAGCTGCAGGCCCAAAGCCCCGACACCCTCCGACTGCTGCGTCAGCTGTGCCGGGAGCAAGGCTGGCAACTGCCGGCCCTCCGGATCATTCCCGACCCGGCACCACTGTGCTTTAGCTACGGCTGGCTCCCCCGCAACACCCGCATTGTGGTCAGCCAGGGGCTCCTAGACCAGTGCTCCGACGAGGCCCTGACGGCGCTATACGGTTATGAACTGGCTGGCCTGGTCAACGGTAGCCCAGCGGTGCTATCGGCGGTGGGGCTGCTGCTGCTGCTGCTGCACACCAGCTATTACCGTCTGGCCGCCCTGGCCGATGCATTACCTCAGCCAGGGGTCAAAGGTCTGCTAGGTCTGGTCGCCAGCGCTATCTATGGTCTGTTCTGGCTGCTGCGGCAGCTGGTGCTATGGCTATCACGACTCTGCTGTGGCTGGGGCGATCGCCGCGCCGTGGCCCTGACCCAACACCCCGATCAGCTGGCCGAGGGATTGTTGCAGCTCACCCAGGCGATCGCCGCCTATCTCCAGCAGCGGGGCAGCCTCCACCCCCTGCACACCAGTCTGGAGGTTTTGATGCCGGTGAGCAGCCGTCAGGCGATTACCCCCGGCAGCCTCCTAGGGACAGCCGGGGGGATCGCAGAGGGCGATCGCACCGTCATCCCCACCATGCTGATGGCGCTAGATGGCCTCAACCCCTACCGGCAGTGGCTGCGCGTTAGTGCCACCCACCTACCCCTCGGGGAGCGGCTGATCGATCTCGCCCAGCAAGCACTGCTGCGAGGACAGCCCACACCTCTCCAACCACCCCAGGGGGACTACCCTGACCAACTTTCTCCCTCGCGACTGCTGCTGCAAAAAGGCCCCCTGGCTGGTCTTTTGGTGGGGGGTAGCCTGGCCATGGGGCTGTGGTTTTTAGGCGGCCTGGTGAATCGCCTGGGCTGGCTGCGCCTGAGCTGGCTCTACCAAGACCCCAGCATCCTAGCCGGAGGCCTTTGGTTGGGCCTGGGCCTGGGCCTGCTGCTGCGCATCAATGCCCTATTTCCCGACGCGGATAGTCCACCGGCCTCTAGCGCCAATACTGATCCTAATGTCGCGCCCAATACCATCGCGGCTTTGCTGGGGAGCGCCCCATCACTGCCGGTGCAAGGCCAGCCAGTGACCCTGCGCGGCAAACTGCGCGGCCTGGCTGGCACCGGCAACTGGGGCTGCCAAGACCTCTACCTCAACGATGCATCGGGCCTCGTGAAGCTCGTTAACCCCGTCCCGCTGGGCAGTCTTCAGGGGCTCCTACAGCCCCACTGCCAGCCGCTCAACTGGGTCGGACGAGTCGTTACGGTCACCGGCTGGGGGCGCTATGGGGGCGGCCTGCTGTGGGTCGATATCAACCAGGTACAGCTCGACCCTCGGCACCGGTTTCAGGCCTATGGGCCAATCTGGGCTACGGGCATTAGCCTAGTCATTAGCCTGGTGGGCATCGCCACCATCTTTAGAGGGGGCTAGCTCCGATAGGCAACCTTCGATACATGCCCCCAAAATGTAACATTGTGTTGCGAAAGCACTCTATTAGTGTTAAGTTTGATTTATAGAAACACATGCCTGGTTTCCCGGCCCAGCTCAAGCGAGTTGGTTTCCGGGAGCGGTTAGGTACTGGGTTCTCCTACTCTCAACACAGCAAATGAACCAGCCCATGCGGCTGGTTTTTATTTAGGGGTTAACCCCTTGTTTGGCTCCAGGTCGAGCTAAGGAGCAGATACCGTGCTACCTTGATAACTGGCATCGTCCAACAGCCAGGGGCAACCCATTAGTCATTGCTCCACCGCGACCCTAGACTGTGCTGGTATTCTTATCGCTTCGTGCTTTGAGGAGTCGTGCCTACTAATGCGACTTATGAAAGTATCTGACTGTCGCGTTGAAGGATGACTGGCTCGATCAACATAGGTGGCCAGTTTAGAGCTTGAAGTCGTAGCGTGAGATCAACCTTAAGCATCGAACGTGAAGACTGGAAAGTGCCTAAAGGAAAAATTCGTTAAGTTGATTGAGGGTTTAGTTTCGACAATTGAGTTGGGTTTGACTAACATTTTTGTCTCATAATCTGCAATCCTGATAGGAGCTGATCAGATCAGCAGAGTTTTTTGGATGGCGGTTGACCTGTAGTCCAAAGTTTGTTCGGCAAGGTTATCGATCGCGATTTATTTGCCTTTAGTTTTAGAACACCAGAGGTATCTCAAATGTCAATTCGCCTTTACGTTGGCAATCTCTCCAAAGATTTAGAACGGCAGGAGTTTGAAAGCGTTTTTGCTGACTTTACGCCTGATCTAGTCTCTGTGAAGCTAATCGCCGATAAGAAAACTGGGAAATGCCGAGGATTTGGGTTTGTTACGGTCAAGACCGACGAAAAGGCGGATGAGATCGTCGAAAAGCTCAACGGTCTGACCGTGGCCGAGATGCCCCTCAAGATTGAAAAAGCGCTACCTCGGACTAAGCCCGAAGGGGAAACGGAAGCTCGCCCTACTGTAGCGAGCAGCAATAAGCCAGCCAGCAAATCTGGGGCTAGCAAGACAGCCCCAGCCGCAGCAACCAGTGCCTCTGTTCAGCCCGACCCCCGCTGGGCTGGCGAACTGGAGAAGCTGAAGCAAATGCTGGCAGCCCAGACCACCTCAAGCTAAGTTTTGATTTAGCTAATTTGAATAGCCGGATTAACAGCCGCAGAGACCTTGGTTTCTGCGGCTGTTGTTTTGGGGAGGTGGGACTGGAATCTCAGCAGAAGCGGAGCAAGGTTGGTTGGCAACGGAGGTAGGAGGCAGCTTCTGCCTGAACCCAGGGATGGGCGGGAACTGCCTAACCTCAGGGTCGCTATACCTGGGTTTCGGCCACCTGCTTAAGGCGGCGCAGTTGGGCGGCCATATCGCGCTGGGTCCAGCTGGCCGCAAACCAGTTAAACCCAGCCTGAACCACCGGATTAGGAATCTCAAATTCAAATCGATTCAACAGCTGCGTGCCCGCCGGGTCGGGGCGACATTCCCAGCGATCTTGGCCGTCGAAAAAACCGGCAAAGGCCCAGACAATCAGGCCTGGTTCGCGCTCCACCACCGTACTGACTAAGGCGGGCTGCCACAGGGGCACCTGAATGACGAACCGGCTCTGGGCGCCCAGGTCAGTGCTCCAGTCACCGATCGGGTCGCACCGCAGGGCGGGGTTTAGCCAGCGGTGCATGAGGTCCTGCCGGGTTAAACACTGCTCGACATCGGTGGCACTGGCGCGGATCAAAATGCTGTGCTCAAAGATCTGGCGGGTAGACATCCTGACCGGTCTCCTGGGAGAATCAGCGTGGGTTAACGACGTGGGAAACGTTACCCGGTTGGTGCTTATCGTACCGAATCTAGGCGGTCTTGCCCCTAGGCTGGTGCTGGGCCTTTTCCCTTAGGCACGCTGCTTAGCTCTTTCAGGATGCTCTCCATTACTAAGACCATGGTTGATCTTATGCGTCTAACCCTGATCCAGGTGCCACGTCCAGCCGTGCCCCCCGCCACGAATGGACCGCTGACCAGTCCGGCTCCATCGCCAAGTACCTTTGTTCACGAAGCCTCGGGGCAACTGGGGCGGTTTTTGCCCAGTCTGATTTGGGCGATCGCGCTGCTGCTGCTGGGCTGGATCGTGGCGACCCTGGTGGCCGTGGCGGTCCGCAATCTGCTGAAGAAAACCAACCTGGATAGTCGGCTGGCCAGTGTGACCACCGGGCGGGAGTCCGATCGCCCGGTTCCGATTGAGCAGTGGGTCTCGACCCTGGTGTATTGGGTGATTTTTCTGTTTGCCATTGTGGCATCCCTGAACGCACTCAATCTGGCCGGGGTATCGACACCCCTCAATAATTTTTTAGATCAAATTTTTCTGTACCTGCCACGGGTGGGGGGGGCCCTGCTGCTACTGGGGTTAGGCTGGCTGGCCGCGACCCTGGTGCGATCGCTCGTCATTAATGGCCTAGGTCGATTTAACCTCGACGAGCGCCTGTCCCAGCAGGCGGGGATCGACCAGGCTGGATCGCCTTTTGTGCTGAATGAAACCATCGGCAATGTCCTGTACTGGTTCATTCTGCTGCTGTTTATCCCCCTGGTCTTAAGCGCCCTACAGTTGCCGGGCCTGCTGGCCCCAGTAGAGGGGCTAATTAATGCCTTCCTACAGGCGATTCCCCGCATCGTGACCGCGGGCATTGTGCTGGCCATTGGCTGGGTGATCGCCCGGATTGTGCGCGGGGTAGTGACCAATCTATTGCTAGCGGCTGGGGCCGACCAGTTGGGCCATCGCCTAGGGCTACGGGCCGCCGGCCCAGGGGTTACCACTGGCGGGCTATCGCTGTCGAGCCTGGCGGGCACCCTGGCCTACGTCCTGGTGCTGATACCGGCGCTGGTGGCGGCCCTGAATGAACTCAATATAGACGCCATTTCAGCCCCGGCAACGGTGATGCTAGAGCGGATTCTAACCGCGATTCCCCAGATCATCATGGCTGGAGTCGTGGTGGCCGCTGCCTACTTTGTGGGCCGCATCGTGGCCGACCTGGTCACCAGCCTGCTGCGGGGGGCGGGGTTTGACGGCATCATGGGCATTCTGGGCCTGCCAGAGTTGACCCTGGGTGCCGGGGCTACGGTACAGCCGGGGCTAGACTCAGAGGGTCGCCCCATCGCCTCGGTGCAAACCCCAGGGCGCAGTCCCTCAGAACTGGTGGGCATTGTCACCCTGGTGGCGATCGTGCTGTTTGGGGCGGTAACCGCCACGGAAATTCTCAACTTCCCAGGGCTAACGGAGATTGTGCGGGCGATTCTACGCATTGGCGCCCGGGTACTCAGTGGCGTGGTGGTGTTTGCGGTGGGCCTCTACCTGGCCAACCTGGCCTTTCGCCTGGTCAATGCCATGGGGACTGGCCAGGCCAAGGTGCTGGCCCAGGCCGCCCGGATCGCCATTTTGATTTTTGTGGGGGCCATGGCGCTCCAGCAAATGGGCGTGGCTCCCGACATTGTCAACCTGGCCTTTGGGTTGCTGCTGGGGGCGATCGCAGTGGCGATCGCCATTGCCTTTGGCCTGGGCGGGCGCGATGTGGCCGCCGACCAACTGCGCGAATGGCTGGCCGCCTTCAAGCAGCGCCCATAGTCGTCTCTAGCTCGGAGAGGTAGCAACTTAGGCCGGAGAGAAATCTCTCCGGCCTAAGTTGCGCTAGTATTGTTAACTTAATCTTAACAATACTGCCCTATGGGGATACTCTGGGGGCGACAATCTGGCATTGGAGACACCGATGGACAGCAAAGACTGGGCTCACATTGAGACCACCGATGGGCTCTCTAAGCCCTGGCTCTTTATGCAGTGGCGACCCAACCTGCTGCAAGAGCAGCGTCCTACCCTCCTACCCGAAGTCTACGCCGTCGAGCTGGCCGACCTCCACCAGGCCCTCATGAAGCTGGGAGATTGGTGGCAGGGGCAGGCAAAGATCGTCTTTGGTACGGGAGAGCCAGGTTCGGGAAAGCCAGGTTCAGGGGGAGCGTAGGGTCATGGTAAAACGTCGCAGCGGTAAAGCCGCCCCCGATCTGAGCGACCCCCAGTACTATCTTAGCCGCGAGCTGAGCTGGCTAGAGTTCAATCGGCGGGTGCTCCACGAAGCCCTGGATCAGCGCACTCCCCTGCTGGAAGCGCTGAAGTTCTTGGCGATTTTTAGCACCAACCTGGACGAATACTTCATGGTGCGAGTGGCGGCCCTCAAGCAGCAGATCGAAGCCCAGGTCACCCGGCGATCGCCCGATGGGCGATCGCCGGAGGCGCACCTCAGCGCCATCAGCACGACTCTGCAACCGATGGTCGAGCAGCAGCACCGGGTCTTTACCACCGACCTACGCCAGCAGATGGCCCAGGCGGGGATTTGGCTGCTCGACTATGGCGATCTAACCCCGACCCAGCAGACCTACTGCCGCGACTACTTTGAAGAACAAATCTTTCCGGTACTAACTCCCCTGGCGGTAGACCCAGGGCATCCCTTTCCCTATATCTCTAACCTCAGCCTCAATCTGGCGGTGGTGGTGCAAGACCCCCGCACCCAGCAGACCCACTTTGCCCGCGTGAAGGTGCCTCGGGTGCTGCCCCGGTTTATTCCCCTGCCAGAGTTGGGCGAGCACAGACTGGAAGAGCACCCTGGGCAAAGCGTGGACCCGCGACCCTGCCACTGGGTCGGGGTGCCCCTGGAGCAGGTGATTGCCGCCAACCTATCGGCCCTGTTTCCAGGCATGGTGGTGCAAGCACACTATGACTTTCGCATTACCCGCAACGCCGACCTGGCGGTGGAAGAAGACGAGGCCGACGACCTGATGCTGGCCATTGAGCAGGAGCTACGCAAGCGCCGGCGGGGCGGCTCAGCGGTGCGCATGGAGATTCAACGCGCCACCCCAGGGCCAGTGCGAGCCATGCTAATGGAGGAACTGGGCCTGGCCGACATCGACGTGTACGATGTCGACGGGTTGCTAGGGCTGAGCGATTTGATGACCTTCATGGCCCTCCCCCTGGACGACCTCAAGGCCCCCCGTTGGACGCCCACGGTGCCCCCTGCCCTGGAAACCCTCAGCCCCCCTGGGATCGAGGCCGGTGATACCGATCTGGAAACCGCCGACGACCTGTTTTCGCTCCTGCGGCGGCAGGATCAGCTCCTGCATCACCCCTACCATTCGTTTCAGGCGACGGTGCAGCGCTTTATTACCCAGGCGGCCCACGACCCCCAGGTGCTGGCCATCAAAATGACCCTATACCGCACCTCGGGAGATTCACCGATTGTGACGGCGCTGATTTCTGCCGCCGAAAACGGTAAACAGGTCACGGTTTTAGTCGAACTCAAGGCCCGGTTTGACGAAGAAAACAACATTAACTGGGCCCGCAAGCTAGAGCAATCGGGGGTCCATGTCGTCTATGGTCTAGTGGGGCTCAAAACCCACAGCAAGGTCGTGCTGGTGGTGCGCCGAGAGGGGGAACGCATCCAGCGCTACTACCACGTGGGCACCGGCAACTACAACCCCAAAACCGCTCGAGTCTACACCGACCTAGGTCTGCTCAGCGCCCGTGACGATATCGGGGCCGATATTTCTGATCTGTTCAACTACCTCACCGGCTACTCGCGGCAGCAGGTTTACCGACAGCTGTTGGTGGCCCCCTTGACCCTGCGCCAGCGCCTGACGACCCTGATCGAGCAAGAAATAGCCTTTCACCAAAACGGACAAGGGGGCCGCATCATCGTCAAGATGAATTCTCTGGTCGATCCTGACCTCATTGCTCTGCTCTACCGAGCCTCCCAGGCTGGCGTGACGGTGGATCTCATTGTGAGGGGCATCTGCTGTCTGCGGCCAGGGTTGCCGGGCATCAGCGACACCATTCGCGTGATCAGTATTGTGGGGCAGTTGTTAGAGCACTCCCGGATTGTGTACTTCCACCACGGGGGGGAGGAGATGGTTCTGCTGGGCAGCGCCGACTGGATGCCCCGCAATCTCGATCGCCGGGTCGAAGTGATGGTGCCCATCGCCGACGCTGGGCTCAAGGGCGAGCTAAAAACCATCCTCGATCTCTGTCTGGAGGATAATCGCCAGGCCTGGGACATGGCCAGCGACGGCCGCTATGTCCAGCGCTGCCCCCAGCCCGAAGAGCCGACCCGCAGCGCCCAGGCCCAGCTGATGGAGCGGGCTAAACAGGCCTAGCCGGATGGCTCCAGCGAAATACCAGGCCCCCCAGTCCTGACAGCAGGGCTAACCCCAACAGCCCTGCCAGGGGATTGCCGTCTAGGCCGGTGACCCAGGCCGGCACGACGCCCGTGGGCCGAAGCAAACTGCCCACCTGGAGAAGGTAATAGCCCCACACCAGGCCCGCATGGAGCCCCGC
>JAIXUR010000116.1 GCA_027483425.1 Cyanobacteriota bacterium
GCGGCCAGCAGCGGCGGGGCCTCTAGAAACTGACCATACCCCATGACCTTGGCGGGTAAAGTGTTGCGCCACCGCCGCGCCAATGCCCCGGCTCGCACCGACCACAACAACGGTTTTCGGGTTTAGACTCATCCCTCAGTAACACCTCAATAAATGGTTTCTTACTCTCCATTTTCGGCGATGTGGAGCTTCCAGTACTCTTCCGCAATGCGATCGCTGCTGTATTTCGGGTCATCCCCATTCACCGTGCCGCAAATGGTGACGGTGCCCACCTTGATCGGCGAGTCTTTGAGGGCCGCATAGAGCGTATTGGCCAGCACGCGAATGCCCGCTTTGCCCAGGGAAAGGGAGACAAAATTGGGGTCGGGGTACAGGGCGAAGCCGCCGCCGGTCAAGAGTAATGTCCCCCGCTGCTGAGCCTCCATGGCGGGGAGTACAGCTTGGACGCAGGCGATCGCCCCGGCTACGTTGGCGCGAAAGTCGCTGACCAGGGTGTCATAGCGGGTTTCCAACACACTTTCCATCCGGGGTACGGCCGCATTGTAGACCAGCACGCTGGGCGTACCCAACTGGGTTTGGATACCGTCAAACGCCTCCTTCAGGGCGGCCTCATCCCCAGCATCGGCCAAAAAATAGTGGGCGGTAATCCCCTCTGAGGCCAGGGTCGATTGGTAGCCCTTGAGCTTGGCTTCGTTGCGGGCCACCATGGCAATCGCAAAGCCCTCTCGGGCAAATCTGCGGGCGATCGCCAGCCCATTGCCTTCGCCCATACCCACAATGACACACAGTTCAGTCATGATTTAATTCCCTTCTCTGAGGTAAAACTAACGATTGGGGTACAACCAACCCGCCAATAGCTTAGTGAGTCTTGGCATCACCACATAGGTCATGAGGGCCGTTGTGGTAAACACCAAAATGAGCAATTGAACCAGGGGTGGAAACGGTGCCAGCCAGGCTGGGGGCAGCAAAGCGAGCAACCGATTAATGGCAAAAATAGCCACCCCGGTCACCACGACCATTTTGTAGCGGGCTGGCGGCTTCATGCCCGGTTTTGAGGGCAGCGTGAACCAGGTTTCTAGCCCAGTAATAACCGAAAAGGTTCCGTCATTAACGGTCAATTCTTTAGCCTGGATGAGATAGTTTTGGCGGGCCGCAGAGTTTTCCCATCGTTTCAAATGCTCTAAGCGATCGAACTTGAAAATAATGCGATATTCCGATAAATCCTGATCGCTGGGACGAAAGACAGAGGATCCCAAATACCCCTCAAAGGTGCTGGCGGTGCCGATAATTTGCTCCAGTAAACGCTCAAAATCACGTTCTTTACCGGGCCTAACCCGCTGCATCACGTCTACCGTCACGGGAGCATCGCTCTCCATGGTCTTAGCCTCCGCTGAGTAGCGGCGCGCCCGCAATCCCTACCTCTAGACGCACAATTTGAGCGGGTTCGACCCCGCCCGGCGGCGGTAAAAACATGCCTCCGTTGTTGACAACGTACAACGCGGTACCGTAGAACGCCACAGCGGTACACCCAGTCACTCCCTGTTCAGCCTGGGCAATGATGGTGGTGTTGCGATCGCCATCCACCCGAATAACGCTGTTGTAGACGTGGGTCGCCCCGTAGAGGTTGCCCTCAAGATCAAAGGCGAAATCGTCAATGTTAGTCCCTTCTAAAACGATTTCTAAGGCCTGGGGCTTGAGACGGCCATCTAGCGGCATGCGCAGCAGCCGTTTTTGCTGAGTGTTAGAGAGATATAGAAAATTTTCAAAGCACTTAAGGCCATTGACCGCCGGAAAGGGATCGTTACTGTCACTGCGCGCCAGCCAAGCATGCTCTAGCCAAAGGTCAACCGTCTGAGTCGCTAGATCAAACGACCAGATTGCGCCCCGATAGGAATCGGCCATCAGGTAGTGGCCGGCCGCAATCGGCGTAATGCCGTTTAGAAACATAGCCTCTGGCAAAGGTCGCAAAAATTGCACCTCTCCGTGGTCTAAAATCGCCACAAAGGAAACACCTTCGGCATTCCAGCCGTTGACCAGCAGGCTATTTTCTTGAATTAGACTAATCCCTGTGACCTTACCACCCAGGTTGGCATAGGAGGTGAGACTGCCCTGTAAATCGAGTCTGAAAATTTCGCCCTGCTCATGGCTAGTGACAAAGAGATCCCCATTGGCAGCGATCGCCAAATTCTCCAAAAATGTGTTGACTGGGAATGTTGCAACGGCCTGGGCTGGCACAAGATCAATGGGTGTGTCTGCGTAGAGATCGGGCAAGCTCATGGGATGACTACTCCAGTTTAGATCTAGCTTAGAAAACTCAAAATCTCCTGATTTAAGCGATCTTTTTCCTCATAAAATAGGCCATGGCCGCTTTGTTCGAAGCGCAGCAGAGTTGAGCCTTGAATGAGCTGGTGTTGCGCTTCTCCAGCGGCAATTGGGACGACCTTATCGTGTACACCATGACAAATGAGCGTAGGAATTTGAATGCTGCTCATTTCTGCAACAAGGTCGCGATCGCGCAGTTCCTCCTGCGCTCGCACCAGGGTTCTGAGGGAAGCCTCTGTACCCATGCGGGTCAAAAAATGAAGTCGTTCATCGCTGAGAGGCTGATAAAAGGCCTGCTTGATAAACGCCGCAGAAAAGCTGGCTGAATCAGCCAATGTGCCTTGGATGAATCCTGAGATGGTCGCTTTGTCTGCAGGGGTAGGTGCGGCAATTGGAGCTGCTGCGCTCAACAGTACAAGCTTGGTTACCCGCGAATCTGCCTGGGTTGCGATGTAGTGAGCCGCGATCGCACCCCCCATCGAAAAACCCACCAGAGTCACATCGTGC
>JAIXUR010000522.1 GCA_027483425.1 Cyanobacteriota bacterium
AACTCGCGGGGGGTGGGGTCGCCATTGAGCTGGGCTACCCCGGCTAGGGTAGCCAGACAGGCCATTTTTTCTGTTTCTGGGGTGGTCATCGGGGGGCGGTAGAAGGGGCTGGGGGCAGGGCTAGAGGGCAAAGGTCAGAGGGCTTTAGGCCGAGGCCGATAGCTTTTGGGTGGGCGGGCGGGATTGCTTAGCTTTGAAAAAGCGCCGCTGGGGCAAGCGAGCCTTGCCGCCGAGGGCGTAGATCCAGACCATGATGGCGGCCCAGTGGATCCAGACAATTAGCCAGAGCGAGCCGGTGATCCAGTAAACCCCGGCCAGCAAGAGCCCTAGCCAGCCCACCAGGGTGAGGAAGCGGCGATCGCAGAGGGTATCGCGGGCCGATCTATAAACGGTTTTGCCCAAGACTACGTGGTAGAGCACAAACAGCCCGACGCTCACCACGGCCCAAACCAGCCAGCGCCCGCCGGGGATACCCTCCGTGGGGCTGGGCAGCACCATGACCCGAAAGATGATCTCTTCTACCAGGGCTGGTATCAACCACAGCCGTAGGGCATCGAGGCAGACGTGAAGGGGGTTGTCGAGGGCGTTTTGACGCACCAAAAACCCTGTCTCTCGGCCAAAGGGAATGGCGATCGCCCCATAGATGGCCAGCGCTCCCACCGCCAGCAGCACCCAGGGGCCGGTGGGCCAGACGGCAAAGGCATCGGCAAATCGCTGTACCACCAGCCCCAGCACCGGAATACCGCCAAACAGCGTCGTGGGCGGAATCGGCTCAATGCGTGGGTCGTTGCCGCCGGTCATGTTGCTGCGCAAAAACCAAAGCTGGGCGCCGTGGAGCAAAAATGTGCGCGCGATCGCATCGTGACCCCAGCGGGGCATCATGGTTTGCCAACTCAGCGCCCCGTTAAACAGCCCTTGCTTGCTGATAAAGTCTCCTCGGGGCACCACCCCCGCCAGGGATTCGGCATTGTTTTTCCAATCGGGGCGAATGACGCCGTAGGGGGTGAGCAGAGCTTCTAACGCTTTGCCCAGGGCCACAAACTGCTGGGCCCGCATTGCTTCGGGGCTGTTGGGATGTTGCCGGATCCACTGGATCACGGCGGGCTGGCTCTCAATCTGCCGCCTGACCTGCTGGATGGCAATGAATAGCGCCTGGTTTGAGTCCTGCACACAGGAGGTGGCCGGGGTGACCCCGGCCACGCCGGTACCATCGCCAGTGCGGTAGCGAGCTGCCATTATCTGGGTCTGAATCAGCAACTCTCGAAACAGCGAAATCGTGGTGTCGCCAAACTGGAAGGGGGTAATAAACGAGTCGAGCCTCACCACGACGTCTGACGTTGGGCGCAGCCCCAGCCAGCCCCGTTCCATATTGCCCATGTAATCGTCCCAGTCGTGGGTGCCCGATATGATGGCGCCACTGTTGTGGGCGTAAATCTGCTGATACTGAATCGCAAACTGCAGCTCGTCGGCGATCGGTTCGCGTGCGACCCGGGCCAAGCCGTAGGCAAAGTGGCCGGTGACAGTGCCCAACGGGGCAAACTCTTTGTTTTCGCCGCCAATGCCCCCAAACAGGTGAATCACCAGGGCATAGTCGCCCTCTTGCCACTGGGCCCGGGCCGCATCGGAGCTACCACCATTGGGGCTGACCAATACCCGTTGCAGCGTACCCTTGCGCTGGGGGGTGTCGCGCCAGTTTTGGCGCGCGATGTACTTCAGCCCCGGATCTTCCCCAATCACCACCTGATCGGGCTGGAGCTGAAACAGGGCGCGGGGCTTAAGGGACTGCACCGTAAACACGCCGTTGGCATCGCGGGTGCCGTAGATGTACCACCCCTGGGCTCCGGCGGGGGATTGGTCTAGGTCGCGCAGGTTAGAGAAGAATCGCTCACTCTTCACCATCGGCTGCTGGGGAATGCGCACCGTGCCCGTGGGGCCAGTAAAATCCCGACTGGCTGGGTTGTAGAACTGCACCCGAAAAAATTCCGTGGGACAGGGGGCTGGCCCAGGGCACTGGGGGGGCAGCGGGGCTTTGACGGTGGTATCTAGCCCCAAAAGCTTGACTAGGCCATACTCACTGCCGGTTATTTGAATCGGCTCTAGCTCTGTTTGCAGCACCGGTTTCCCCCGCTCGGTCACCAGCGTGGCCTCCACCAGCCGCACGGTGAGATCGTCCTTGGGGCGTGCCCCGGCTAAGGATTGCAAGGGGCCCACCTGCTGACGGCCATTCAGCCGAATCGGCACCAGGTTGCCATTGGCCCAAAAGGTTTCGGCCTGCTTGCTAAAGGTAACGTCTTTGGTGACGGTCTTAAGGTAAAGCGCGCTAGCTTCGGTGGGCTTCCAGGTCAGTTTGATGGTTTGCCCGACCAAATTGGCGGCCCCCGCCTCACCGTGCCAAACCTCAAACCAGGCCCAGTCGCCTGGGTCAGCGGCGTACTCTTGCTCACTGGGCAAAATCAGCCGCCCGCTCCAGCTGCCGTTGGGTCTCAGGTTGGGGGAGGTGGGCAGGGGCTGTACAGGATAGGTGTCGATCTGGTTGAAGGGCTGGGTCTGGGCGATCGCATAGTTGGAGTTGGGCAACTCGATCCCTGGGGTGCTGGCCACCCAGCCCAGGGTCGTCAGGGCGATCGCCACTAGGGCCAGGGCACCCCTCCACAACCAGGGCCGGTGGCGGTGGACCAGGGGGAGACAAACATCAAACAGCATTAGGGCGCTCACCAAAACAGAATTACACGGGAGGTTGGTCTAACTAGACCCAGGATGCGATCGACTCTCCCCACCGATTGATGGGTTTGTGGTGATTTATAGTACGGGCCAAACATAAGTGAAATCTATGGATGAGCTTGATCCATGAAAGCTATGGCCCATAGCTTTAGGCCTAGGAAAGACCTATCGTTGGGGTTTATGATTTTGAACTCGTACTAAGACACAGGTATGGCTCAGCAAGAGACGTTTTGGGACAAGTGGAGCAGGCCCCTGGGGCTATGCCTCACTATGTTTATGCTGTCCTACACCATTGGGGTGGTGCAGCCGATTATGCCGCCCATGGTGCGCGAGTTTAACTCCAGCGTGGGCTATGTGCAGTCGGCCCTGGTGCTGATGTCGCTGGTCACCGCCTCCTTTACCCCCACGGCTGAAAATTTGAGCCGCCGTCTGGGGCGCAAGCCTGTCTTTGGCGGCGCGCTGGTGGTGTTTGCGGTGGGCCTGGTGGTGGTCGTGCTCAGCCCCGACATTGGCCTGTTTACCCTGGGGCTAGCGGGCTTTGCTGGGCTGGCCTCGGCGGTTTTAGTCAGCACCCCGGTCGCCCTGATGGACGCTCTCTACCGGGGTGAGCTGGCCCAAAAGTACGCCCTGCTGGTGCTGGCGATCGCCGGTATTATCGGGGCTCTGGCGGGGTCTCTGACCGGCGGGTTGATGGCCTTTGAGCTGAGCTGGCGCTGGGCCTTTGCCCTAGAACTGGGGCTGATTCCAGTGATCTGGCTGCTGGTGAGGCGGATCGACGTGCCCACCCCCGTGGCCACGCTGCCCATTGACTGGGTGGGTGGGCTGCTCTCCCTGGCGGGGTTTGGCTTTACCCTGGTGGGGCTGAGTTTGGCGGCGGAACTGGGCTGGTGGCACCCCAAGGGCGAGGCTGAAACGCGAGACTTTTGGCTGGCGCCCTTTGGTATCTCGGTGGTGCCGATCTTGATTGCCGCTGGGTTAATCTGCCTGGGGCTACTGATGTTTTGGGAGCGCCAGCGATCGCGCCAGGGTCAGCCTTCGCTGCTGAGAATGGGGGTGTTTCACCGCCGGGTCTACACCATCGGGCTGGCCATCGCTACCTTGCACACCATGGTCAATGTGGGCGTGCAGTTCAATTTGTTTCAGTTTATTCCAGCGGTGGTGGGGCTCAACCCGGTGAGAACGGCGATCGCGGTCATGCCCTTAACCATCGCCCAGCTGGTGGTCTTGGTGTTGCTGGCCAAGCGCCGACCCACCATGCCCTATCGATTGCTGCTGCAGGCAGGGCTATTGGTCAAAGCCCTGGGCATTGCCATGCTGCTCGCCGTCATTAGCCCCACCCTAACGGCCCTGAGCCTCATGCCCTCCCTGGTCGTGATGGGCATCGGTACCGGGCTGTTTATGACCTACATTACCTCCCTGACCTTTGCCGATACCCGCACCGACGAAAAAGCCGAAGCCAGAGGTGTGTACCGCCCCTTCCAGACCCTGGGGGCCTCCCTGGGGCGGGGTATTTTAG
>JAIXUR010000275.1 GCA_027483425.1 Cyanobacteriota bacterium
AACGACGTTCTAGGGGCGGGGTGCAGTTGTCGGAAATCATAGGTCAATAGCTGAGAAATTGATCGGCCTAGCGGTTCACGGTACTCATATCGGCATAGCGATCGCCCACCGCAGCCCCCTGGGGAACCACCGCATTGAGGCGCTCTAGCTCAGCCGGGGAGAGTGCGATCGCCACCGCTGCTACATTTTCCTCCAGGTACTGGCGGCGTTTGGTGCCGGGAATCGGCACTATGTCGTCGCCCTGGGCCAGCAGCCAGGCCAGGGCCAGCTGGGCCGGGGTGACGCCCTTTTCCTGGGCGATCGCCTTGACCTGATCGACCAGGGCCAGATTCTTGGCAAAGTTCTCGCCCTGAAAGCGTGGCGCGTGGCGGCGATAATCGTCGGGGGCAAAGTCGTCGGGGCTTTGGTAGGCCCCGGTTAGGAACCCCCGCCCCAGGGGGCTGTAGGGCACAAAGCCGATGCCCAACTCGCGCACCGTGGCCAAAATCTCGTCTTCGGGTTCCCGGCTCCAGAGCGAATATTCCGTCTGGAGGGCCGTAATCGGGTGTACTGCGTAGGCGCGGCGAATCGTAGCTGGGGCCGCCTCTGACAGACCCAGGTAGCGCACTTTGCCCGCCTGCACCAGCTCGGCCATCGCCCCAATGGTGTCTTCAATGGGGACGGTGGGATCCACCCGGTGCTGGTAATAGAGATCGATGACGTCAACCCCCAGGCGCTTGAGGGAGGCCTCGCAGCAGTGTTTTACGTACTCAGGTTTGCCGTTAACGCCACCCCAGCCCCCCTCGGCGGTGCGCACGTTGCCAAACTTAGTGGCCAGCACAACCCGATCGCGGCGATCGCCAATGGCTCGACCCACCAGCTCTTCGTTGGTAAAGGGGCCATACATGTCAGCGGTATCGAGAAAGTTAACGCCTAGCTCCAGGGCGCGGTGCAGCGTTGCGATCGCTTCCCTCTCATCTCGACCGCTGTAGAACTCCGACATGCCCATGCAGCCGAGCCCAATGGCGGAGACCTCTAACTGAGCTAATTGACGGGTTTTCATGGTTTAACTCCTAGGTTTGGGTTGGGTTAGTTTGGGTTGGGTTGGGCCAGTAGTATGCGCCCCCAAGGCTGAGGGCGGCTGGAGGTTTCAACATCTCTCAAACGATGCCCGCCGATCACCCTGCGCCAGACGGGTATTTAGACTGTCAGTGCACCGCATTAGACAGATTGGGTATGTCTCGCTGGTTGGAGTGAGTCATTTAGGTGGGCTTCTAGCGCTGAGTAATGTTGAATCTTCCAGTCGATAACGGCCAGATTGTCCTGAAGCTGCTGAATTTGGGCCAGCACGGCTTCGCGATGGGATTCTAGGATTTGCCGTCTTGTATGGAATCCGGAGTCGGGCTGAGATCTCACCAGCTCGGCATACTGCTGCATTTGACGAATTGACATGCCCGTCAGCCGCAGTTTGTTCAAAAACTCAATCCAGCGCAGGTCGTTGGCCGAGTAGCGCCGATGGCCGCTGGTGGAGCGCCCGATCGGTGCAATCAGATGGCAACGCTCGTAATAGCGCAGGGTATGCACGCTGAGCCCGGTGGCGGCAGCGACCTGCTGAATGGTGAGTTCCGGTTCCATACTTTGCACGTTAGCGGTTAGAGCGCACTCTAAGTCAAGCAGAATTTTTTCAGCCTGACTATGCCAAATTGAGGCTAGGGTTCTCGCTAGAATCTAGGCCACGGCGGCGATCGCTCACCGGGCCAAAGCTTACTCTCGGTGAGTCGGTAAATCGCGCCCCTAGTCCAGCCCCACCAAGCTCCCCATGGCAGAACCCATCACGACCCTGACCGACTATGCGATCGCGATCGAGTGTCTGATCTTTGCGGGGCTGCTGCTGGGGTACCGCTGGATCGGACGACTCTGGGCCACCGCCTTTCTCAGCGTCAGCGGGGCGGCGATCCTGGGCGGCACCTACCACGGGTTTGCCGAGTCCCTATCCTGGGAGCACCGCTATGGTCTTTGGCAGGGAATGCTGGGGGCGTTGGCGATCGCCAGTTTTTTGATGGTTGTCGCCACGGCGGTACCCCTGGGCCGAGGGGGGCGGGTGGGGCTGCTGACCCTAGCCATCGCAAAACTAGCCCTGGGGGTGGCCCTAGCTACGGCCCCCTGGGTCTTTGCCCTCCGGGTCGTCGACTACCTCAGCGCCCTGGGGATTGTGCTGCTGGTGCAGATCGGCCAGGGGGTACAGCGGCGCTCCGGGCTCCCCCGCCCGCCCACGGGGGCCGCCTGGATGGTCGCCGGTATGGCGATATCTGGGCTCGCCGCCGGGGTGCTGCTGCTGCCCTGGCCGGGGGCGATCGGCCTTAGCCCCCTGGCGGGGTATCACCTGGTTCAAATGGTGGCGCTGTATTGCATCTACCGCAGCATTGAGGCCAGCCTACGGGGGCGATCGGGGGCGGGCCAGCCGCAGCCTGGCTATCGCCTCAGTTGAACTGGATTAGTTGAGCTGGGCTCGAAACCGACTGATGCTCAGCCCCATCAGCAGCACGGCAAAGCCCAGCAGGATCAAGACCTCTGGCAGCAGCACCTCCAGGCCCACCCCCTTCAGGATCAGGCTGCGGGCAATGGTGACGTAGTGGCGCAGGGGGTCAAAAAAGGAGAGCACCCGAAAGAAGGTCGGCATACTCTCGATGGGGGCGATCGCCCCCGACAGCTGAATCAGCGGCACGTTAAAAAAGAACGACAGCAGCACCACCTGCTGCTGGGTGCGGGCCAGGGTCGCCAGCAAAATACCGATGCTAATCGCCACAAACACGTACACCCCCGACAGCGCCAAAAACAGCGGATAGCTGCCGCGAAAGGGCAGGCCAAAGACCACACGGGCGATCGCCGAGGCCAACAGCACATCGCCCATCAGCAGCACAAACAGCGGCGCAATCTTAGCCGCCAAAATCTCCCAGCCCTGGGCCGGGGTCATCAGCAACTGCTCCAGGGTGCCCACATCTTTTTCGCGAATTACCGTAGTAGACGACACCAAGGACCCGGTCAGGGTGAGTACCACCCCAATCACCCCCGGCACAAAAAACCAGCTGCTCAATAGCCCAGGGTTATACAAAAACCGCACCGCCGTCTCGACTGGGGGCCCTGGAGACGATCCTGAAGATGACCCTGGAGGTTTCGCCAGAGTCTGCCCGTAGTGGTTAATCAACTGCTTCATGTAGCCACTGGCAATGCCAGCGGTGTTAGCATCGACCCCGTCGATCAGCACCTGCACATCCACCGTCTGCCCCATCGCCAGCCGCTCGGCAAACTCCGGCGGAATTACCAACCCGGTAGACACCTGGCCCGTCCGCACCTGCTGCCCCAGATCGGCGGCCCTGGGCTGAAACGACTGAATCTCAAACACATCATTGGCCACCAGGGCCGCCACAAAATCACGGCTGGCGGGGCTGTCGCTGTAGTCCACCACCCCCAGGCTGAGGTGGTTGACGGCGGGGTTCAAGGCCAGCCCAAAAATCAGCAGCTGCACCGTCGGCGGAAACAGCAGCAGAAAGATGATCTGTCGATTCTTCAGAATCTGCCGAATTTCTTTCAGCATCAGTGACCGGAAGCGGGAGAGGGGCATGGGGGAGGGGGGAGGAAAAAATTCAAAATTCAAAACTCAAAATTCAAAATTCAAAAAAATAGGCTCTAGTCAGAGAATTGCATGCGGTGGAGGACGCGGGTGGCGGTGCGAAAGAAAAAGCCGCCGATCAGGGCGATCGCCAAGGGGGCGTACCACACCCCGACCCAGCCGGTGCCGCGCACAAAGGCGTCGCGGGTAATCACGATAAAGTAGCGGGCCGGGATCACGTTCGACAGCAGCGACAGAGGAAAGGGAATATTCTCGAGACGATAGATAAAGCCTGACAGCAGCAGGGCGGTGAGAAAACCGGCAATGGCCGTGCCCTGCACCGCACCGGTCTGGTTGCTGGCGCGGGCTCCCACCAGCAGGCCAAAGGCCACCGCCGCCGCCAAATAAATCACCAGCCCCACCAGCAGCGGCGTCGGATCGCCCTGCAACCGCAGGCCAAACAGCACCGTGGCGACGGTCATCACCACCACCGCTTCGCCCAGGCCCACCAGCAGGTAGGCCAGCTCTTTGCCCAGCAGCCATTCCACCGCGCTGAGGTCAGAGGCGTAGACCTGCACCAGGGTGCCCTGCTCCTTCTCTCGCACCAGGGCAATGGCGGCCAGCATTGAGGGAAATACCCACAGAATGACGCCAAAAATGCCTGGCACAATATAGAGTGCTTCCCGCCGACCGGGGTTAAACCAGAGGCGCACCTGGGGGTGAATGGGCGATCGCGCCTCCTCCGGCACGAGATCGCTGGTGCGCAGAAAAAACTGGGTCGTGGCCCGCAGACTGTTTTGAATGACGCGGGCATTGTTGACGTCGGTGCCGTCGATCAGGGCCTGCACCGTAACCGGCTGGTGTAGCTTAATCTGGCGCTCAAAGTCGGGGGGAATGATGATCGTCGCCTTGGCCGTGCCCGCATCGAGGGCTGAGGTGGGGGCTGGCCCCGGCAGGGGAGTGGGCACAAACTGGTTGGTGGCAAACAACCGCTCGATGTAGGTGCGGCTGAGCGCGCTCTGGTCAAAGTCTTGGATGCTGAGGGGAATATTTTTGGCCTCTAGGCGAATGGCGAAGCCGTAGATCAGCAGCATGGCCAGGGGCAGCACAAAGGCTAGGGCCACGGTGAGGCGATCGCGGCGAAACTGGTTGAGTTCTTTGAGGGCCTGGGAGAGGACTCGTTTCATGGTGCCTTGACCCGCTGGACATCTTCGGCCCGCTGGACAATGCCGATAAACGCATCCTCTAGGGAAAAGGGTATGGGCCGGGTCGACTGCACCGGAATGTCGGCCTCCTGGAGCCACCGCTGGACCGCGATCAGGTCGCGATCGGGGTCGTCGAGCACCAGGTGGAGGCGATCGCCAAAAATAGACACCCGCCAGGGGGCCAGCCGCTGCTTCAGCAGGTTGGAGGCCGCCTGGGTTTGCCTCGACACCAGCTCGATCAGCTGCCCCGGCTGGCTGGCCTTGATCTGGCTGGGCGACCCCTGGGCGACGATCGCCCCGGCCACCATAAAGGCCATGGTGTTGCAGTTTTCGGCCTCCTCCAGGTAGTGGGTAGTTACCAAAATGGCGGTGCCACGCTGGGCAAAATCGCGAATGAGCCGCCAAAACTGCCGCCGCGCCAGGGGGTCAACGCCGGAGGTGGGCTCGTCTAAAAACAAAATATCGGGCTCGTGCATCACCGAGGCCCCAAAGGAGACCCGCTGCTTCCAGCCCCCCGGCAGGCTGCCCGTCAGCCGATTTTCCTGGCCCACCAGGCCGCAGGTTTCAAGCACCCAGTCGATTTTTTCGCGCTGCAGTGGCTTGGGCACGCCGTAGACGCCGCCGTAAAACTCCAGGTTTTGGCGAATCGTCAGGTCATCGTAGAGGGTAAATTTTTGGCTCATGTAGCCAATGCGCGATCGCACCTCCGAGCGATCCAGGCGGCTGGTTTCCCCCGCCAGCTCAATCTCGCCGCCGCTGGCGGGCAGCAGCCCGCACAACATTTTAATGGTGGTGGTTTTGCCGGCCCCGTTGGCCCCCAGCAGGCCATAAATTTCGCCGTAGTGGACGGTCATGTCGACCCCCCGCACCGCCTGAAAATCACCAAAGGTCTTCTGGAGCTGACGGGTTGCAATGGCGATACCTCCCTTGTCTTGGCCCGAGCGGCCAGTGGGAAACGCCAGATCCGCCGGGTCAAGCCCCTGCTGGCGCAGGCGGTTGACGAAGACATTTTCCAGGGTGGGCTGATCCAGGCGCAGGTCACTGAGGTGTAGATCGTTGTGGGCCAGCACGGCACGAATCTGGGCCTGGCCCTGCTCGGCGTCGGTCACCATCACATCCAGGCGATCGCCAAAGGTCTGAATATCGACAATCGCCCCACCGCTCTGGTGCAACACCGCCTCGGCCTGGCCCAGGGGCTCGGCCCGCACCTCAATGCGCCGCAGGCCCAGGCTGTCCCGCAGATCTTGCAGGGTGCCAATCTGCTGAATATCTCCGGCATAGATCAACGCAATGCGGTGGCAGCGCTCCGCCTCATCCAGGTAGGGGGTGGCGACAATCACCGTGACCCCGTCCGCCGCCACCGCCGCCAGCAAATCCCAAAATTCTCGCCGCGACACCGGGTCAACCCCCGTGGTGGGCTCGTCCAGCAGCAAAATCTTTGGCCCCGAGATCAGGGCACAGCAGAGGGCCAGCTTTTGCTTCATGCCACCGGAGAGCTGCCCGGCCAGGCGATCGCGAAAGCGATCCAGATCCACCCGCTGCAGCAGGGAGCGGGCCTGGGCCTCAAACCTGGCCGCCGGTACCCGCCGCAGCCCCGCACTGTAGCGCAGGTTTTCGAGAATACTGAGGTCGGGGTAGAGGGAAAATTTTTGGGTGACGTAGCCCAGGTTCAGCCGGGCCAGACGCGGCTCCTTGCCCAGCACCCTCACCTCTCCGGCGGTGGCGGCCATCACCCCCGCGAGAATCTGAAAGGTGGTGGTTTTGCCCGCGCCATCGGGGCCAATCAGGCCAAAGATTTCGCCGGGCTGCACCGCAAATTCAATGCCCTTGAGGGCCTCCACCGCACCGTAGCGCTTGCGCAGGTGGGCCACGGCGATCGCGGCCTCAGGTCGAGGAGGGGCGATCGCGGTCATGGCTGTGCCCCCGCCCCATCCAGCAGAATCTCGCCATCGGCGGGCATACCCGGCTTGGCAAAGCCCTCCGGATTCTCCAGGGTGAGCTTGAGCCCAAACACCTGGGCCACCCGATCGTCTTTGAAATAGATATTTTCCGGCGTAAACGACGCCTCGGCATCCACCGCCGCCACCGTGGCAGCCAGGGGCTGATCGGGGGCCGAGTCTAAAAAGACCTGGGCCGACTGACCCACCCGCACCTGACCCACCTCACCCTGGGGTATGTAGCCCCGCAGATACACCTGATTGAGGTCCACCACGGTCAGCACCGTAGCCCCCGGCGCAATCACCTCCCCTGGCTCCGTCGTGCGGGTTACCACCACCCCCGCGATCGGGCTTTTAATCAGTAAATCGTCCTGCCGCGCCGCAATCTCGGCCTGGACCGCCTGGGCCTGCTTGAGGTTGGCCTCGGCTCCGGCCAGCTGGGCCCGAGCCTGGTTCTGCTGAGTTTTCAGCCGCTCCACCTGGGCCGTGCGAATCTCCGGGTTGAACTCGGTGGTTTGGGCCTGGGTCAAGGCCCCCTGGCTAGCGCTGACCTGCTGCTGGGCCGCCGCCACCGCCGCCTGCCGTGCCGTCAGCGTGGCCTGGGTGGTTTCAACCTGGGTTTGGGCCTGGTCAAGCTGCTGCTGGGAGATGGCACCCTGGGCCGCCAGGGCCGCGAAGCGATCGCGATCGATCTGCGCCAACCCCAGTGCCGACTGCGACTCTTGCACCCTAGCCTCGGCCTCGGCCAATTGTGCCTGGGCGGCCGCCACCGAGGCCGTCGACTGGCTGACCCGGCCCGCCGCTTCTCCCTGGGACTGTTGCAGGGTCAGCTGGGCCTCCTGAATTTGACTCTCCACCACCGACACCTGCATCTGGGCCTGGTTGACCAGCTGCTGGGCGGCGGTCACCTGGGCCTGGACCGCCTCGAGCTGGGCCTGGAGCTCCGCATCGTCGAGGCGGGC
>JAIXUR010000046.1 GCA_027483425.1 Cyanobacteriota bacterium
AAAAAGTTCTCAATGAACTTCTTGTTGGCTCGTAATAGTCTTGTAAAGATCTGCGGAAAGGGCAAATCTCCCTGGGAATACTAGAGAAGAATCAGTTTCCATGGGAATGATGGAGGGTGGTTACCCTGCTTCATCTCTTCGCCACTCTCTTCGCACTCCACTAGGCACCCAACGCTATGAGACAAAACCTCACCCTTTGGGTTTACCGCCAGCAGGCCCGGTACCGCTACCGGCAGGCCCTGACCCAGTCTCGCCAGGGCAACGTAGATGCCGTGCTTAAAACCCTGCCCCTGGCCTTAGCCCACCATCCTCGCCCGGTGGATATTCGCATTGAGCTGGGTAAGGCCTGTTGGCAGAGCGGGGCGATGGAGGCGGCCTTGGCGCACTTTACTGAGGCGATCGCCCTTGACCCGACCAGTGTGCGCGCCTACGGCAATCGGGGCCTGATCTACTGCCAGCAGGGCCGCGATGACTTGGCCCTCGCTGACTGGCAGACAGCGCTCCAGCACCAGCCTAGCCACGCGTTGATTCACTACAACCGGGGGCTGCTGTATTTTAGGCAGGAAAATTACCGCGCGGCCCTGGCGGACTTTGACGACGCCCTGGCCGCTAACCCCAACCTGGCTGAAGCCTACCAGCACCGGGGCTACGTTCATGAAGCCCTGGGGCAGATGGCCGCCGCCGCCCGCGACTGGGAACTAGCCCTGTGCAACGACCTCAATCTTGACCAGGCTCGGCAGAAACTGTCCTCTTTGCACCAGGCCCAGCGCGATCGCCTGCTGGCCCAGCGGTTGCAGGATGGCCTAGGGCTGGAGAAGATTACCGTTGAGGCCCACCACCAGGGCGATAGCCTACAGATTCAGGTCTATCGCCCCCTCGGGGTTGGCATTAACTATTTCACCCTGCCCGATCAGCTGCGCGCCCTGATCATCAGCTGGCAGATGGAGGATGTCCATAGCTTTGAGCTGACGGCTCAGGTCAAGGACCAGGGGGTGGTGGAGTGGCAGGGTCGCTATAAGCTGTTTCAAGGGCAGCCCTGCCCCCCGGCCCAGTGGCACAGGGTGCTGCTGACGGCCTTTGTGATTTTTCCACCCCTGGGCATTCCGGCGTTGGCGTTGGCGATGAACCTACGCCAGGCCTATCAACGGGGCGACTACCTCAGTGCTCTACGCGCCTCGAAGGCGATTCAGGGACTGTGTCGGGCGGGCAGCATGACCTCTCTAACCTTGGTTACCCTGCTGATCGGCTATTGGGGCTACCAGCGCCTCAGCGAACCAGCGGCGACGGCGAACTCGCCTCATCTGGGGGCCATGGTTAGGTCGTCGGCTCCAGCGACGAGCGATGAGTAGCGACCAAATCGGGTAGGCTCATGGTTTCGTAGCCTTCAAAGGGCTGATGAATCCAAGGGTTATCGGGTAGGTAGGTGACATGGTAGTCGGGCTTGAAGATGGAATCGGCCTTGTACCAGAGCACCGCCGTTCGCAGATCTTCGATGTAGAACCCGTACTTGTGGCGTAGCCAGTCGATGGATTTTTTCAGACTATAGCCTGAGTCGACCAGGTCATCGACGATCAGCACCTGGCTGCCCAGGCTGGGGGTGGTCATGCTCAGGTCGCGGGAAAAGGTAATCGACCCGCGGGTGCGACCATCGGAGCCGCCGTAGGAGGCGGTGGACAAAATCGCCAGGGGCACATCAAAGAGGCGGCAGAGGGTATCGCCGATGCGCAGTCCGCCCTTGGCCAGGCAAACAATTTGATTAAACTCCCAGCCCGACTCATAGATTTGAATCGCTAGCGTTTCAATATCTCGACGGTACTCGTCCCAACTCACGTAGAAATCAGCCATGCCTTCTCCCTATTGCGATCGCCCTAGCCCGTAACCTGCCCCTGCAACCTGACATTAGTGCGCCTGCCCAGCCTTGGAGTTTGGTCGGTTTTGTCCGTTTTGTCCAAGGAAGCGCTACAGTTCCTAATCTGGCCTCGGTGTAGGGCATTTTGCGATGGGGAAATAATACACTGAGGACGCCCTTTGAATTGTTGTTCTACAGCTGTTAATTCCCTACCGCTTCCCCCGCGATTGCTCCGCCCCTTCACCCGGCCCCTGACCTATGGCTTCGAACCTTTCGCCCCCGCGCGCAGGTAGCCCTGCCCCCGATGCGTTTTCCCTCTGGGGCAAGCTGGCCTTTGGGGCCGGAGACATTGGGCCGGGGATGACCGCCAACCTGCTGGCGTTTTCGTTCTTGATTTTTTTGACCACCGCCGCTGGCCTCAGCCCGGTGGCGGCGGGGTCGGTGCTGGCCATTGGGCGCATTTGGGATGCGGTGAATGACCCGTTCATTGGCTATCTGAGCGATAAGACCCGCACCCGCTGGGGTCGCCGTTATCCCTGGATTGTGCTGGGGGCGATTCCCTTTGGGCTGACCTTCTTCTTGACCTGGATCGTGCCGGGGTGGGAGAGCGACACGGCCAGGTTTTGGTACTACGTGGTGATGTCGCTGCTGTTTCAGGTGTTTTATACGGTAGTGAACCTGCCCTACACCACCCTCACCGCCGAGCTCACCAAAGACTACGACGAACGTACGGAGCTGACGGCCTTTCGGCTGGGCTCGTCGCTGTTTGGGGCGATCGCCGCCCTGGGCCTGGGCCTAGTGATTACCAACATCATTCCTGACCAACGCCAGCAGTACCTGGTGCTGGGGGGCATCTGCGCGGTGCTGTCGGTGCTACCGCTGCTGTGGTGTGTGTGGGGCACCTATCCCTACGCCGTACAGCGTAACGCCCTACAGCCCGCCCCTGATGCTGAGGAAGCCCTGCCCTTTGTCCAGCAGGTCAAAATCGTCTTTGCTAACCGGGCCTTTTTGTTTGTGGTGGGTATCTATCTGTTTACCTGGCTGGCTCTGCAAATGACGGCCAGCGTCATTCCCTTCTACGCCACCTTTTGGATGGGGCTGGACTCGTACTTTTTAGTCGCCTTACTGGTGCAGGGGACGGCCATTGTGATGATGGTGTTGGTCAACCTGCTCAGCCGTCGCCTGGGCAAGCAGGAGGTGTTTTACATTGGCATGGGCACCTGGATTATTGCCCAGATTGCCCTGTTTTTTGTGCAGCCGGGGCAGGTGGCGGCGCTCTACCTGCTGTGCATTGTGATTAGCTTTGGGGTGGCTACCGCCTACGTGGTGCCCTGGGCCATGCTGCCCGACGTGATTGAACTCGACGAGCTCAAGACCGGCCAGCGGCGAGAGGGGGTTTTCTACGCTTTTATGACCCTGCTGCAAAAGGTGGGTCTGGCCCTGGGGCTGTTTTTGGTCAGCCTGGCG
>JAIXUR010000262.1 GCA_027483425.1 Cyanobacteriota bacterium
CGCCGGTTAAACTCTCGATCTAGGCCCCAGGTCAGGCTAGTTCTGCACTGGCCCTGCATTGGCCCCGCATTGGCTCTTCAGGGGCCCTGGGGCTTGGGGTATAGTTAAAGACGAATAGGTGGCGCTGGGCACCCTTGGCGATCGCACGGCCCCCATCTTTCTCGCCCCGTTATCTTGAGCAGATTAGTCTAGGAACACGATGATAGTTACCACGATTTTGAAGGTTATCTGGATGGTTGCCGCCGTGGGCCTCACGGCCATGGTGTTGCTGCACAGCCCCAAGGGCGATGGCCTGGGCGGTCTGGGCGGCCAGGCGCAGCTGTTTACGAGCACCAAGAGCGCCGAAACGACCCTGAACCGCGTCACCTGGACCCTGACCGTCCTGTTTATGGGTCTGACCGTGGTGCTGAGCGCTGGCTGGCTAGATGCGGCCCCCGCTGCCCTTTAAATCTTTCAGGTAGGCTGCCAAAGGCGGGCGGGCAAGGTGTCTCAAGAGACCCTGACTGGAATTCATCCCAGCCTCAACTCAAAAATCCCCTGTCCTGGCTTGGATAGGGGATTTTGTTTGATGGAACCTGAGTTCGGGATAATTTTCTTCTTCGCACAAGCAGGCTAACTGTCCCCTTCTCGGAGGGATTAGGGGTGGGTCAATCTGAGCCGAGGAGGAGCTTAGGGATGAGCATTGAAATAACGTACCAGCGTGATTGACCACTGTAGGGTGCATTCGCGAAGCAATGCACCAATAAGGCAGGTGGCAACTGGTACCTTATTTTCTTGCGAGTCCCTTACCAGTCTCCAGACATCACGGCCAGGGTTTGGCCGGTGGTGGTGACAATGGTGAGGGGCAGCGGCTGGCTGCTCTCTTGGCGGGGAAACTGCACCAGCTGAAGACCGGTGCCGACGGGTTCAACGGTGACCACGTACTGGCTGTCTTGCCAGGCCATACTCACCAGGCGATGATTCAGCAGCCACAGTTCGGCCAGTTCGCCCTGGTTAATTTGCTCCGGCTGGTCGCCGCTGTAGCAGTCCCAGGTGTCCTCCAGGGCGGTCCACACCCCAGAGAGATAGAGGGGATCGGTGCGGGCACTGAGGCCGTAGGTGGTGAACGAGAAGATTTCGTGGGCCCACCAGGCTTTGGTTAGATCGTCCAGGGGAGCAGTTTCACTGGCGCTGTTACTATCAATGGCGCCCTCGACGCCGTAGCGGGGCATGGACTCGAGCTGCTTGGCCTGGGCGATCGCGGAAGGACGCTGCCACTCGGGCAGGCTGACGCAAACTGTCGCTGCAATCGCCCCTTCGGTCTGCTCGGCAACCACCGCCCCCGCCGTGGAATCGCTCACAGCTGGGGTTAACGGCACCTCGACCTGGGCCAGATAACTGGCCAGGGCCGCCTCTGCGGGGTCAGCACTGACCAGCCCCCCCTGGCTAGAGCCAGGGGTAAAGGATTGCGCCAGGGTCGGTTGGTTAGACGTCGTTAGCAGGCCCGCAGAACCAGCACCGAGGGTGAACAGTAGGGCCGTGGCGAACAAGTGACTCATGGATGTAAAGAGTGTGGCGTGAAGAGGTGGGTGGGAGCAGACATTGGGGCGATCGCCCCAACGTCTGAAGCAAAAACCAAGCCCCTGGGTGAAAAAACCTTACCTAATAGACTCCCTCTCTGACTGGATCGCCAGAGTGAGCAACGGGGTGAGTCAGGGGGCGGTGGGGGGGAAGCCCAAGGTTGTTGTAACCCGCGTTTGGGGGCAGGTAAAATCCAGCCGTTCGGTTGGTTGGCGAGAGCCGCCAACCCTGATTGGGCAAGCCATTGGCCTACTCCTAAGATAGCGGTTGAAAGCTCCGGTGAACCGTATTGATTGCCACTTCTTTGGGATCACGTCAACTGGCCTAGGGGATAGTCTACGGGGGCGGATCAAGCTCGGGTGGCGATGCCTCAGCGGCCCGGGGAACCGCCGGCAGGGGATCACGACTGTATACCGGTTTGACCGGCACCAGCTCGAGCTGCCGGGGGCCATTGGGTGAGGTCTGGACGCCCTGGCGACGGCGGCTGGATAGGCCTTCTTCGGTGGTTTCTTCGGCGACGACTTCGTAGAGTACCGCCTGCTTGTTGCCGCTGCCCTTGCGCAAAATGCGCCCCAGGCGCTGCACGTACTCGCGAATCGACCCGCTACCCGAGAGCAGAATGGCCACCCGCGCCTCGGGTACATCTACCCCCTCGTTGAGCACGTGGCTCACCACCAAGGTGGGGTACTCGCCGCTGCGAAACCCCTGGAGAATGGCGTGGCGCTCTTTGACCGGGGTCTGGTGGGTAATGGTGGGGATCAAGAACGTCTCGGAAATTTTGTAGACGGTGGCGTTGTCGTTGGTAAACACCAGGGTGCGATCGGGATAGTGTTGGGCCAGCAGCTCCGTCAGTACCCGCAGCTTGCCCTCGGTACCCAGGGCGATCGCCCGCGCCTCCCGGTGGGCCAGCATGGCCCGCCGCCCGCCCTGGGACTGGGCACTGGCCCGCACAAACCGTTGCCATCCCTGGGCCGAGCTGAGCCAGATGTTGGCCTCCTGCAAAAACTGATTGCGCTGGGCGATCAGCTGGTCGTAGCGCGATCGCTCCTGGGGCGAGAGTTTGACCTTGATCGGCACAATCTGAAAGGGGGCCAGGGCATCTCCGGAGAGATCGGCCGCTGATTTGGCGTAGACCACCGGCCCCAGCAGGTGGGTCAGATCGGCGTGGCGACCATCGGCGCGATCGGGGGTGGCGGTGAGCCCCAGTCGGTAGGGCGCAATGGAGTATTCGGCGATCACTCGGTTAAAGTCGCTGGGCAGGTGGTGGCACTCGTCGCAGATCAGCAGGGCGTACTGGTTGCCCAGGTTTTCGGCGTGGATGGCGGCGCTGTCGTAGGTGGCGACCAAAATGGGGCTGCGATCCCTCGAGCCGCCGCCCAGGAGGCCCACCTCCACCTCGGGGAAGGCGGCTTTGAGGTGGGCATACCACTGGTGCATGAGATCCAGGGTGGGTACCGTAATCAGCGTGGGTCGGGGTGTGGCCTGCATGGCGAGCTGGGCCAGGTAGGTTTTGCCGCTGGCGGTGGGGAGAACCACCACGCCGCGCCAGCCATGGCTTACCCAGGCTTGCAGGGCCTCCTGCTGGTGGGGATAGGGCGCTAGGCTGAGCTGGGGATCAAGGGCTAGGGGGGTAAAGGTCTGGGC
>JAIXUR010000008.1 GCA_027483425.1 Cyanobacteriota bacterium
GGGGATCGGTTGCAGCAGGCCCCCCAGCCGATACAGCAGCCAGCCATTTAGACAGATTAAGGGAAAGGCTAGGCCTGCGATCGCCCACTTAGGCAGCTGAGACAAAGCGACCATAGATGCTGTCTACCATTCAAAGAGTATTCCATCGAATCAAATATCCCGTCCAGGGAGGCTGAACTCAGCCCAGCGAGCCTGTCCCAGCAAAACCCTGGATAAGTCATTAGCTAGCACAATCTAATGCCGAAATATCTAGCCCGGCCAGGGGGGTGAGAAAGGCCCTCAGCCGCTGGGCGATCTTAACCACCCCTCCCGCCACCTGGGACTCAATATTCAGCGGCAGCACCGGATCGTGTAGCGACAGGCGCAGCAAAAACCAGCCGTCTTCGTCGGGAGATGAGCAGGCCACCCGCACCCCTTCGTAGTTTTTGGGCACGATCGCCCAATCCGGCTGAGTCTCCACAAAGGCTTGCAGCTGCTCGATCACCCCAGCGCCCTGGGCCCTAAAGTCGGGCACCTGAATTTTAAGGCGAAATTCTTCGCTCTCTGCGGGTTCTTGCAGGGGGGCAATCAGGTCGGTGAGCCGTTGGTTAGCTAACCGCGCCTTAGCCAGCTCCACCAGCAGTTGGCTAACCAGGTAGGCTCCGTCATCTAAGAAGTAGTTTTCCTTCATGGCCCCGTGGCCCGAGGTCTCAATCGCCAGCCAGGTGGGCTGCCCGGCGGCGTTGAGGCGCAGGGCCTCGTTGATGACGTTCTTGTAGCCCCGCTGAAAGCGATGGTGAATGCCCCCCAGATCCCCTTCGATGAACTGGGTCAGCCCATCAGAGGTAATCGAGTCGGTGACGATGGTGGAACCGGGGTGCGCTTTCAGCACGATCGCCGCAATCAGCGCGATCAGACGGTTGCGGTTGAGTTCGCGGCCCTGGTGGTCGACCGCCGCGCCGCGATCGACATCGGTGTCGAAGATAATGCCGAAGTCGGCCCCGTGGGCGACCACGGCCTGGCAAATTGACGCCATTGCCGCCTCATTTTCAGGGTTGGGCATGTGGTTGGGAAAGGTGCCATCGGGGTCGAGGAACTGACTGCCCGTGGTATCGGCCCCCAGGGGTTCGAGCACCTGGCTAGCGTAGAAGCCGCCCGCGCCATTGCCCGCATCGACAATAATTTTGAGCCCATGCAACGGTTGATCAAAGTTGTCGGGATGATTCACCGCCTGGCGCATCTGCTGGACTAGACCCGCCGCATAGACGGCGATCAGGTCGCGGCTTTCCACCGCGCCGGGGGTCGTGGCGAGGACAAAGGTGCCCTGCTCAGCAAGGGCTAAAAGTTGGGCAATATCCCCTTTGCCCAGGCCGCCCTGGCGGGTAAAAAACTTGAGCCCGTTGCGGTTAAAGGGCAGGTGGCTGGCGGTCAGCATGATCGCGCCGTGGCCGCTAAAGTCGGGCAGCACGGTGCTCATAAACATCGCCGGGGTCGAGGCCATGCCCACGTCCAGTACCCGACAGCCCAGGGCCGCCATGCCCTCGATCGCGGCCTGCATCAGGGTGGGGCCAGAGAGGCGACTGTCGCGCCCCACGGCGATGGTTAATGCTGTCGTTGGGATGTCTAATTCTAAGGACAGCCAGGTGGCAAAGGCCTGGCCTAGGGTGGTAACCACCTCAGGGGTGAGGTTGACGGCCTCGCCAGCCACGCCCGCTAGGGCAACGCCGCGAATATCGGAGCCGTTTTGCAAGGCGGCCCAGTTGGTTGAGAGGGTGAATGGGGGCATGGGTGCGATCGCTCCGGCGGTTGTCTCCTTCACCATAGAAGCAGCCCCAGCCTTCTGCCGATTTCTTCAGCTTTTTTGCACGTAAGAGGGCCAGGTTCTATAGCCATCGCCAGTATAGTTAGGAGATCTCAGCGTTTTTGGAATGATGGCTATACGCTAGACCAGCCGCATGGGCTGACCTATAAGGGTATGCACCGATGCGCACTGGTGTACTGACCCTGATAGTCGAAATCTCTCTGAAGTTGCCCGAAGTGACCCAATCTTTGCAAATGTACTAGGGAGTTTGACGTGGTTTGCGGCATTGAAAACGTAAGCCCTGAGAGTGCTCAAAGTCTCTCAGGGCTTACGTTCTAGGGATTTCATGCTGTATGGGCGATACTGGTTTCGAACCAGTGACCTCTTCCGTGTGAAGGAAGCGCGCTACCACTGTGCTAATCGCCCGTCGGTCTTATAAATTATCACATCCCGGCTCAACGACTCAAACTTTTTCGCGGCTGTGTCAGGCCATGTCGGGGGGAATAGCGCTAGTCTGCTGGGTCTGCTGAAGCTGGGCCTGGATCAGAGACTGCATATCTTGCCGACGAATTTCAACGCCCTGGCCGATCTGACCGGGGGTCTCAAAGAAGATCAGGCTGTTAATGGGCTCCATGGCCAGCAGCTGAAACAGAATTTGCACCACTGGCACGGGCAAAGCCATGACCTGGGGATCCTTGACAGTCGCCTGGCTCGTGGCGGCATCCTGCAGGGTGGGGTAGGCGTAGACGATGTTTTTCTGGGTAGTAGGCTGGGTGCGGTTGCTGAGGGTGGTCATCATCCAACCCTGCTCTAGGGTTTGCAACACGTAGTACTGCTTGTGCTTGAGCTGGCTTGCGATCGCCTTCAAGGTCGGGGCAATGGTCGTAATGGCGTTGGCCGTTACCCCATCGTCGGGGGCATTTTGCTGGAGATCAGCGATTTGGGCATCTAGATCCATAGGAGTACCGGGTGATGGGTGGGGGGCGATTGTCAGGGAGCCAGGGCAGGCGTTCACCACTGGTGCTCAACCTAGACCCACTCTACCGCAGGGGCGTAGCCTGAAATGCCGTAGCCTGAAATGCCGTGGCCTAGGGAGCCGTGGCCTGGGGTGCTGTGCCCGCCATCCATAAATTTACGGACAGATGTTAGACTACACAGTATCGTGCAACTCAACCCGTTTCTACCGACGGGGTTCTACCCATTGGGTTTACTCCACTTCTAACCGTTACCTAAGCCTCGGATCCGAGGCTCGCTTAGAACTAGGCCAACCCACCGAGTTGCCATGGGCGCATCCACCACGCTTTTAAATACCTGAAGATCGCTCCACGGTTTGTGTAGCTTTTGAGGACAGATAGATTGACTCAGGGTATCTGTACGTTAAGTGTGGACTCGCTTAGCCAGCTTTTCTACCACGATCTCAAGAATAGTACCGGCGCGGCCGAAACGGGATGTCGGGCCATTGCTCAGCGCGCGGCTAACGAGGTGCTGCGAATTTGTAGCGAGAGCGATCGCATCCAGGCCTCGGGCGACGTCGAGGTCTGGGCCAAGTCCCTAGGTAAGCATCGCTTAGATCAGTGTCTCAAGTACTACAGCCTGGGGTCACGCCAGGGTAGGGTTGAGTTACACAGCACCCTGAGCGCCATTGTGTACCGCTACATCACGCCGCCCCAGGTGCAAACCAGCTACCAAGCCCGGCTGGCGCTGATTGAAGACTTCCTGCAGGGGTTCTACGTAGAGGCCCTCAATGCCTTTCGGCGTGAAAACCAGCTCAGCGATCGCCACCAGCCCCGCACGCTCCTAGAACTAGCCGAATTCATGGCTTTTTCAGAGCGCTACGGCAAGCGACGCATTCCCTTGCCCGGTCGCCGTAGCCAGCAGCTGATTATTTTGCGAGCCCAAACCTTTTCTCGACAACAGCCGCCGGAGCTGCCCATCGATATCGAGCAAGCCACCGACTACGGCGGTGACGGTGACGACCTGCGGCCCGCCGCATCCCACCAGCGGGTGCGCGAAGAAATGATGATTGCCCAGGCCGATGACCTACCTGAAAACTCCCTACGGGGACGCGTGGTCGAGGAACTGCTGGCCTACTTGAAAGAGCGCAACCAGGACGAATGCGCCGACTACTTTACGCTGCGCCTGCTTGACCTGCCTACCCAAGAAATTGAGTCGTTGCTAAATCTCACCCCCCGGGAGCGAGACTACCTGCAACAGCGCTTTAAGTATCACCTGCTGCGCTTTGCCCTGGCGCACAACTGGGAACTGGTGCACGAGTGGCTAGAGGCCGGCCTAGAGACCAACCTGGGGTTGACCGTTCAGCAGTGGCAGCAGCTGCAAGATACCCTGAGCGCCAAACAGGCCAAGCTGCTCGCGCTCAAACAGCAGGGGGTAACCGATGACGAAGCCGCTAAAATCTTGTCTATGACCCCTACCCAGTTTCAAAAGCAGTGGACTAAGCTGCTCGAGCAGGCTTGGGAAATTCGTAACGTTTAGTCATCTCACTAACATCCATCCGGACAGACTCTGCCAGGCCATGAATAGAGACTCAGATATCCCCGAAGACATCCTGTTAAGGCTCCTGCTGGAGCCCCTTTCGGCGGACGACTCACGATCAGGAACGCGCTACTTTCCGACTGTTAGTGGTGAAACAACTAGTGCTGAAACAACTGAGCAAGAGGGGCTAGATAATTTGCCTACCCCTCCGATCTACCCTGGTTTTGAGACATCTACCCCATTACCAGCGGCTTTAGCTGATGACGCGCTCGACCCCAACTACACCCCTGTTTTTGACTCTGGAGATCTATTCACTGTGCAACCCCATTTTGAAGCCCTGTTAAAACGCCGCCTGCGGCAAGAAATTTCCCACCGACCACCCTTGTTCCCCTGGGAAACAGGCTTGCACGACTATCCCGATGCGTTGACCCCCGGCACGTCCTCTGTCTGGTTAGACCACCTCAAAAATCTTTCGGTTCCCGCCGGGATGCCCGAGGAACTGCTGGCTGACCTACTCAACGAGTGCCAGCGGGTCGCCCAAGACATTCAGCAGACTGGGCGGCGGCTGGTGGCAGCGGTAGAAGCGCTGTTTCCTGACCAGCCCCAAACCCTTGAATACATTGCGGGGCTGGTGGCTCGGCCGGCCTATCGCTCAACCCAGGCCCAAACCCTCGCCCAGGTTGACTATGCCACCGCCTCTACCCAGCAGCAGGTAGCCCTAGCGATGCTATCGGCCCAGGAAATTTTTGAGGCCCTCTCGCTGACGGTGTCCGCCGATGCTCCCACCCAGGAGCAGGTCTGGCTCACCACCGCCGGGCCCATGACGGTACAGGCCATCTACCAGGCCACCTCTAATCAGCTGGAGGTGCGGGTGCGGCTGCCCGCTGGCGGCAGCCTGGTAATGACCAGCCTGGAGGAATCCTTGGGGTCGGAGCGCTCTACTCCTGGGGAACTGGTGCTGCGGCTGTCGACCCAGCCCGGCTCTATGCACCGCCTTGATGTCAGCCTGGAGCCAAATCAGATCGTTCCGCTCAGCTTTCAGATCATGGTGGCCGGTCGCTAGGGCGACCTGGGCAGAGGCTGGCTGAGCGGTTAGCATGGAGGCGATCCTATCCCTTCGTCGTTATGGTTGCTTCGCGCTGGCTGGCCTCGACTCCCCTAGGCAAACCCGCTTCCCCCAAAGAGGTTGAAGACTCGCTGCTGCTGCGGGTATTGGTGCAAGGCCTGGTCACCCTGGGCATTGCCGCTATGGTGGTGGCCGCGGCTGGGGTGACCGATGCCTCACTGTGGAATTTGCTGGCCATCCCCCTCAGCGCTGGGGGGGCGGCCTTTAGCTGGTATCGCCGACGGTACCGCAATGTGGCCATCAAGTTTTTTATCGCCATTGGCATGCTCATGGCCCTGGCGGTCTTTTTCAGCCGACTGCTCGAACAGCCTGGCGATACGCGCATTATTCTGGCGGAGCTGTTGGTGCAGCTGCAGGTGCTGCACAGCTTTGATCTCCCCCGGCGCAAAGACCTGGGCTACTCGATGATGATTGGCCTAATTTTGCTCGGGGTGGCGGCCACCATTAGTCAAACCCTGGCCTTTGCGCCGCTGCTGCTGTTGTTTTTGGTCATGGCCATTCCGGTGCTGGGGCTCGACTATCAGTCGCGGCTGGGGTTGAAGCCTGGGGCCTGGGGCGAGGTTAAGCTGCGGCCTCTGCTGGGGCGATTTTTAGGGATGGTGGCCCTGATTGTAGGCCTGGGGCTGCTGATCTTCTTGTTTCTGCCCCGGCTGCCGGGGTATCAGATCCAGAGCTTTCCGGTCAGTGCGGTGGTGGATACCCCGGAGGATTTTTCGGGAGATACCATTGTGAACCCGGCCTACCGGGGCAACGGCAGCGACAATGGCGAGGGCTTTGGCGACGGCGATACCCCCGGCGCGATCCGGGGCCGGGGCAAGCTCAGCGGGCCGGGGGTGGTCGATACGACCTCCTACTATGGCTTTAACCGACAGATGAACCAAAACCTGCGGGGCACCATGACCCCCCAGGTGGTGATGCGGGTGCGATCGCAAGCCCCAGGCTTCTGGCGCATGCTGGCCTTTGATACCTACACCGGCCAGGGGTGGGATATTTCTCGCAATGACAATACCCAAAAGGTGCAGCGATCGCAGTTTTCGGGCCAGATGTTTTTGCCCATTTACCCCACTCGAGCCCGCACCCGCGAGGTGGTGCAGACCTACACCCTGGTTAGCGAGCTGCCCAACCTGATTCCGGCCATGTACCAGCCCAAGGAGCTGTACTTCCCCACTCGGGAGGTGGCGATGGACGCTGAGGGCAGCCTGCGATCGCCCGTCGTTTTGGAAGCGGGCATGACCTACACGGTGGTGTCCCGGGTGCCCTACCGCGATCGCACCCGGCTGAGGGCCGCGGGCCGCCAGTATCCCCCCGGCATTCGCTCCCACTACCTCCAGGTGCCGGGCGACATTCTCGAGCCCGTACGGGCTCAGACCGAGGCCCTGCTAGCCACCGCCCCGGTTCCCCTCACCGATCCCTACGAAAAAGCGCTTTACCTGGCCCAAACCCTCAAACAGCGCTATACCATTCAACCCGATCTCCCCTTTTTCAACGGCGATCAAGACCTGGTAGAAACCTTTTTATTTGAAGCGGGCGGGGGTTATCCCGACCATTTTTCCACCGTGCTAACGATCATGCTCCGCTCCATTGACATTCCAGCGCGGCTGGTGGCGGGCTTCGGCGAAGGTGAATTTAACCCCTTCACCGGGTTTTACATCGTGCGCAACACCGACGCCTACGCCATCACCGAAGTGCATTTCCCCGGCTACGGCTGGTTTGGCTTCGATCCCATCCCCGGCCACGAGCTGATTCCTCCCAGTCTGAGGGAGTCCGAGGCCTTTAGCCTGGTTCGGCGGCTATGGAACTGGTTTGCGGGCTGGCTGCCCTCCCCCTTAGTCGGCATCATCGAGGGGCTGATCACCTTGCTCAGCGACGGGCTGCGCTACCTGGTACAGGCCTTCAACGCCCTGCTGGGGCTGGGCTGGGTGGGCATTATGGTAGGCATTGCGATCGCGGTCATCCTGGGCTTTGTCGCCTGGCTAGCCTTGATGGGGCTGCTCCGGGCCTGGCGCTACCGACAGCTACTCCAGCTCGCCCCCACCGAGCGCCTATATCAACAAATGCTGACCTGGTTTGACCAGCAGGGCCTGGGTAAACGCCCCGCAGAAACCCCCCTGGAATACAGCCAGCGACTCTACCCGCAAACCAGAGCCCAGGCCGCCCAGGCGGCCGACGAAATCACCCATGCCTACGTCCGCTGGCGCTACGGCGGTGAACCCCAAAACCTGGCCTACCTGGGCGAAAAACTACAGCTGATCCGGCAGAGTGGTACCTCCCGGCCGTGGTTAATTCACCGCTGATTAGTTCAGGATCATCCTTGATTTTCCTTGGGTTTCCGCTATGCTCGATCGAAGGTGGGTTGTAAGAATCCAAAATCTAAAATTTCTAATCCATCACCAACAGGCCAGTACCTCTAACCCAGTACCTCCAACCCCTTACCCCCTACTCCCCC
>JAIXUR010000353.1 GCA_027483425.1 Cyanobacteriota bacterium
GGTTGAAAGGTGAATTTCTCCAGCTGCACACAGTTGTGGATCGGGTGCCACTGTCCCCCGGCGGGCCGTCCCTGACGACAAATGTGCTCACTACAGCCGGTAAAGGTGAGGCTATTGCCGGCCAACCTGGCCGCCCAATTCACCGTTCGGCCCGTGGGCTGGCGCTGATAAGACATGATTTTGGGCAACCCCAGGGGCAACAGCGGCAGCAGATACTGCAACCGCGAAAAACTGTGCAGCACATCCGGATGAAATTGTTGTACCGCATGCCCCAGGGTAGCGGTGTTGTGCAGGGTATCCCAGGCAGACTGAGAACTCAGCCCCGGCCAGGGAAAAAAACGATCCACAGCACAGGTGGAGTCGCCGTGGGCCACCAGGCCAACGACATGGCCCCGCTGGCGCAGGCCCTGTACGAGCAGGTCAATAATCCGTTCGATACCCCCGTATAGGGTCGGCGGTACCGGCAGTTCTGGATCAGCAGTCAACAGGATTCGCATTGTCTAAATTCCTTAAACCAAGGTGGGCGTCATTAAAAACTCGTCCCAGGCCATCAGGTCAATATCGGTCTTGCCCCACTGGGCCTTAGGTACTCGTCCCTGGACAACTGCAGCTTGAATTTGGGGCAATAGCTCCAGATAGAGGGGGGGTTTTGTGGTGGGGTGCAGCAGCCAGGCGCGGTCACTGCTTAAATTCAGCCGCCGTCCTCCGGCCTGCCCCAACCGGTTGAACAGCATAATTTCTGGCGAGCGAGGATAGCCCCGGTGCAAGCTTTTCCGAATTAGGGTATCAAGTAAGGTTCGGCCCTGGAGCAGAGGCAAATAGCGGTCGAGTTTGCGGCGATCGAGCAAAAAGCAACGGGTGCTGAACCAATCATTCAGCCAGCCCCCCTCAACCTCAACATAGGGACGTCCTTCCTGCAGGCTGGGGGCATCCGCCACCCCCAGGGCCTGGCTGAAGGGGGGGCTAGTACGGGGTGTTGCGGCCACAATCTCAGATCCCAGTTCCATCTGGTAAATCGCCTCTGAGACCCAGTCATAGCCAGCACTCTGGTGAATCAGCATATCTCCGTCGTAATGCAGAACATAGGGCGTCTGCGGCAGTTCCAGAGCCGCCAGGTATGACATCAGAGCACAACCACCATAGTCATGGGTTTCGTGTACCCAGTTGCCTAAATATTTGTGTGATAAGGCAGGCAGCAGCGAGTCGTTAGGGTAAAGATAGACAATTCGGTCCAGATAGCCATCGGCTTTCAAGGTCTCGACAATTTCAGTAATCTGGGCCACCCGTTGACTGAAGCCAGGTTCAGGAAATCGGAGCTCCGGATCAACAATTTTTGTCTTTTGCGGGCGGCAGCAATCCACCACCGCCAGCCGTTCTCCAAATGGCACTGTGTGGGCCTGAACCAGGGCCGGTACCGTCCGGGCTGCATAGCGAATATCCCCAGGGGATAAATTGACCTGAAAAGTGACCAAAGACGGGTCAAGGATAGGGGTTGATTTAGTGGTAAGCATAGATTTCATCGGCAGATTCTAAAGGACGCTTATGGGTTTTGGCGGGACTGGGCCAGAGTAAATGGGAAAGGGGGCTTGGGGCTTGGGGGCAGCAGGTTAGGAGACACCTGATTTACCTAATCCAGTCCTGCAACGAGGGATCTCAGTTTTTGGGCTTCGAGCTCCCAACAAAAGCGGGTCTGGGCGGCGGTGCGGGCGGCGGCCTGGGCGGCTTGCAGCTTGGCCGGATGGCAGACCAAATCTTCAATGGCACGAGCGAGGGCGATCGCATCGCCGAGGGCCACCAAATGTCCGATCGCTGGAACCTGCTGAAATGCCTCCCGCTGACCGGCGGTATCGGTAACAATTACCGCTAGCCCGGCCTGCAAGTACTGAAACAGTTTGTTCGACACCGTCAGGTCAGTGCTGGGCGGATCGCTCAGCTCTAGGGCCAGGCCAATGTCGTATGTGGCGATGCAGGCAGCGAGTTCATGGTTGGGCACGGTGGGGTGAATGTGGACGCGATCGGCCCAGCCCGGCGGCAGCAGCTGCATTAACCAGCGCTGGGTTTGGGCTGAGCATTGCCCCCGCAGATGTACCTCTACATCCACGGTGAGGTGAGCGAGGGCGGCAAACAACAGCTCTAGCCCCCGCCCAGGGCCAATCGTCTGGGAGAACCAGTGCAGCCGCACCGGGCGAGTCTCCGCCCCAGCCGATTGCTCGGAGGCAGAGAGGGGCAAGTCGCCCCTGGGAAACACGTTGTAGACCACCGTGGGCGGCGGCACCTGGTAGTGATGGGCGATCGCATTGGCCATGGCCTGAGACGTGGTCAGGCAATAGTCACAGTGGCGCAGCAGGTGCGCTTCTAGCTCAGCCATCCACTGGGTAGGGCGCTGCTGGCGGGCCGCAGGCAGCAGATCTTGAGAAAACCAGTCTTCAAAATCTACCCCCACGCCGTAGCCCTGACGCAGTAGCCGCTGCCCCACCCACAGCCCCGCTTCGGAGTGGACGATGGTCAGATCAGCCCGGTGGGCCTGGGCGAACCGCAGCATGCGCCGAGTGCCATAGCCCAGCAGCGCTGGGGTAGCGAGGCCAAACCGACCAAACAGCCGTCGGGCCAGGTTGGCCTGCAACCGCACCCCCAGGCGGCTGGGCCGACCGGGGCGAAAATCGAGCACCGGGCAAAACGTCCAAGCCCGATCCTTCAGCAGAGCCTGGTCGCGGCGTACCAGTTCTGGGTCAAACCAGACCCCCGCTACCGTTACCTCGTGGCCAGCGGCGGCCAGGGTGTCGGCCTCCTTTTGGGGTCGGGGGGCGGTGCAGCAGTGGCCCCCAATCAAAATCAGGATTCTTGCCATTGGGGCACCTCCGACTGGGATATACCTTGGTCGCTTTCGCCCTTTTTGCCGTCAGGTTGCGGCACCATGCGCCCCAGGGCGACCCGGCGATAGCCCCACTGGTTAATGAATAGCTGAGTGTAGCGGGCCTGCTGCCACCCCAACCACCGGGCCGCTAGCTGAAAGCAGGGGCCACCCATCGGTCGTTCGGTGGCTCCCCCTAGCTGACGCACCTGGCGCGCGGCCAGATTTCGCAACGACGGCACTGCTGGAAACACCTCATAGATAAAGCGCTGCATCAGATTGGCGCAGACTTGACGGGTGCGATCGCTGTCTTCAGCCGCTAGCAGGTGCTGGCTTTGCAGCGCCAAGGCCCGATACTGAGAGGCCCAGGCCGCTGTAGTTTTGCGTCCGCTGAGGCTGTTGCAGTTGCCAGAGCGGTAGTAGCTGCGGGCCGCCGAGCAAAAGCGAATGCCCCGACTGGCGAGAATGACGCGGGCAAAGTATTCCCCGTCATCGTTCAAAGAAAGGGACTCTTGCCAGGGTCCGGCGGCCTGAATTAAGGATCTTGGCACCAGCCAGGCGGCGGGGTGCATCATCCAGTGGCCCGACCAGGCGCACACCAGCCAGTCTACCGGGGCCATGTCCCGCCAGAGGGGTTCGGGGGTAAAGTTAGCCTCCTGGGGATGGCGATGAAATCTGGCCCAGGCCCCTGAAATCAGGTAGCCGGGATGCTTCTCCAGCAGCGCCATCTGCTGCTCAATCTTGTCGGGGGCCAGCACATCGTCGGCATCGAGAAACTGAATCACCTCCCCCTGGGCAATATTCAGCGCCAGGTTGCGGGTGGCGGCGGCCCCCTGGTTGCGCTGGGCAATGATGCGCAGATGGGGATGATCAAATTGGCTGGCAACGAGCAGGCTGTCATCGGTGGAGCCGTCGTCAATCAAAATAATTTCGGTGTTGGGCCAGGTCTGGCCCAGGGCCGATTTAAGCGTTTCTGCCAGCCAGGGTGCGGCGTTGTGGCAGGGAATCAGAATTGAAACGAGTGGTTTCATGACATGCAACCCAGGGAAGGGGTGGACTGTTTTTACTGTGGCGTTCTCAGGTTGGCGAAGGGGTATACGAATGGGGCGAGAGGGGTATACGTTACGGCGATTTTGGGTTTTGGATTGCGGTGTGGGCGTGGGAGCATGGTGGGGGGGCTATATGGAGTTGAATTAAGTCCCTTTGACGACAATGTTTTGTCTCAGGTACGGCCTGAATTGGCGGATCAGGCTTTCACGCCACCGCATGGCCAGATAGGGGTTAATGCGGCAGAGGTGTTTAAATAGACCGTTTAATTCTTCTGAGGGGCGGGGATGTAATTGGGTGGCCAGGGTGACGCTGCGATCGCAAGTCTCCCAGTCCAGGTAAGCCGCAGACACTGCCGCAATTCCCCAGAGGCGTTGAGCGATGGCCTGCCCGTAGCGATCGCCTACGGCAGCGGCAACTTTTGCCATGACGATGTACTGAGCCTTGAGGCACTTCACCTGGTTTGCCCCTGACATGGAACCTGGGCGGCAGTAGTTAATCACGGTAATCTTCGGGTCGGCCCGGAAGGATAGTCCTGCCAGGGCCAATCGGCAGTGGAAGGCCACGTCTTCGTTGTAGAGTACCGCCGGGTCGGTATCGTAGCCGCCCGCCTCTAAAAACCGGGAGCGACGGTAGAGGCCACAAAAGGGATTGATCTGGGTGCGAATGGTGTATGCGATCGCATTTTCCCGCAAGGCCTGATCATCAAAAACGTTGCTTCCGAGAGGTTCTCCAGTTTCATGCTGATACATGGCATAGCCGAACAGCACCACATCCGGCGGCGCGTCGAGCTGCATCCACTGGTGCGCCCGTTCCACAAAATGAGGCTCTAGGGCATCGTCGGCGTCGTGAAAGTGAATCCAATCACACTGGGTCTGCTCAGCCAGAGCATTTTTACCGAAGGAGCAGCCCCGATTAACTTCTCCTTGGATGACGTTTGCACCGTATCGAGTTGCGATGTTAGCCGTATCGTCCCCGCTGCAATCGTCGTAAACCCAAATCTCATCGAAGGGTCGGGTCTGGGCCAGGGCAGACTCCAGCAGCCGAGGCAGGTAGGCAGCGGCGTTGTAAGCGGGGATGCAGAGGGCGAGGGTGGGGAGGAGCATAGGGGTGGATGGGTAGGAGAGAGCAAGGGAGCAAGAGATTAGGCGTAGGGTGCATTCGCGGCTACAAATATCCGGCAAAGTTCCTAGATTCAGCTTTTGAGCCGCAATGCACCGCTCACAAACGCTCACAAACCAGAGGAACTTTTTAGTGTTGTAGGGTAGGCTCCGCCCCCTAGTCCGAGACGGTTTTAGTTAGGGCAACTTGTTTGTAAGTCGCGGCAGGATAGGAATTTTTGCCCAGAGTCTTTGGAGGGTATGGCTCGCCAGATCCTTGAGGGGAAGCTGATGCAAAAGAGCAAAAGGATCTGCCAAAGTATCAGTGGGGGAAATGGCCTGACGTAGCCAATCACTTGCGGGTTTTCGAGATGGGCCTTCAGCCAGTACAGTTTCGTACATCTTCTGGCGCTGCTGAGCAACCACCAGGGGATTGAGTACATTGGCAATGGTCTTCTGGGCGGCAAGCCCGATCTGCTGGCGGGTAGCGTTAGGTAGGGTGGCACAGGTGTGCAGCAACTCCGCCAGGGCGGCGGCATCGTTGGCGGGGAAGGTGAAGCCGTTGACGCCGTGATCAATCAAGTCCACGGCTCCGGCACCGTCTGAGCAGATCACCAGCTTGCCCTGGGCCATGGCTTCGGCACAGGTGTAGTTAAACACATCCCACCGAGAGGGGACGACGACAAAGGAAGCGGCGGCTTGGAGTTGGGCGACCTGGGTTTGCGATCGCACCCCCAAACCCCTGATCTTTTCTCCCCAAATATCGGGATAATTCTCTTTTAGATAAGCTCCCATGGTTTGTTGAGGCGACTGGTAGGACATGTCTCGGCCTACCCAATCCAGCCCAGGAGCCTGGTTTCCCAGCATCCGCAGGGCTTCGCAGAGCACCGTCGGCCCTTTCCAGGATTGGATGCGCCCCACCACCAATCCCCGGTCAGACGGTTGCAGAACAGCCTCAGGGAAGTCAGGGGGTGTCCAGGCGGGGGGCAGGTTCAGCACGGCTCGTCCGGTAAGGGCCATCCAGGCGGCACCATTGGCCCTGCTGTGGGTCATCAGCCCGGTTGCCAGGGCTAAACCCAACTGCTCCAGTAAGCGGATCAGGTGACCCTGGAGTTCATAGCCCTGCCGGGGGTCGTAGGTATCAATCTGGCCGACGCTGCCGTGGAGTTGCACTACAACGGACACTCCCTCTGTCATGACCACCCAGGGCAAAAACAACAGCCCCCAGTCGGTGGTTTCAATCAGGTCGTAGGGCTGGTCTGCCATTTGTTCCCAGGCACTCCAGGCCGTCGCCAGATATCGCTGTAGCTCTGGGATGGCACGGTAATGGCTAAATTGGGGTAGGTTCCGGTTCAGAAGTTCCGGGGCCAGACAGCTCACCGACACCCCATCTCTTTCGTAGGGGGCAAAGGATGGGGCAAAGGGATTGGCCACCAGCACATCTACCCGGTGCCCCTGATTAGCCAGAACCGGTAACAAATGCTGGTAATAGGTGGAAATGCCGCCCCCAAAGTGGGGGGGATATTCAGGGATTACAAACAGCAGTTTCATCCGACAACCCTCGCTAAAAAACCATCCAGGTAAGCGTTCCAGTCATCGGCTCGTCGTTCTTGCCAGAGCACCTGCCGATAGCCCGCCGCCCGCTGCTCCACTTCTGTTTCCGACATCGTTAGAAGGCGGCCTACCGATTGCCCGATCCGATCAAAATCCAGCTCTACGAAAAATTCCTTCACCCTGGCGCTGAAGCTATCGGGGGCCTTGCCCACAGGCACACAGGCAGCGTAGGCACATTCCCCATACTTCAAAAACTCCAGCCCACACCGAGAAGGCGAGACAAACATAAACCGAAACCCTGACAGATAATCCAGGTATTGAGCCCCAATCACCTGATGGCGGTGCTGCTGGCCAATATCGGCATAGCCGGGATGGGGCAGGGTATGCAGGGCAGACCACAGCAGGGGGTTGCGCTTCACCGCCCGCCGAAAGCGGTACCGGTAGGGGTACACCTGGGGATGCTGGTTTCCCGAAAAAACAATTTTTCGGCGGCGCTCCGTCTGAACCTGGGGGAGGGCAAACTGGTCATCAAAGGGGTAAGGAATCCACACCATTTTTTGCTGCAGAGTGGCCAGGTCAAGGTCCTGCACCACTTCTCTAGGCCAGTAGGGGGTGAGAAAAAACACCTGGGCCAGGTCTTTGACCCGAAACAAAAACTGGTAGTACCAGTGGGTTTGACACCATTCGTAGTAGGGGTCCACCACCTTCAAAAGAAATAGGGTGCGGGGATGGGATGTAATGTACGCTTCCAAGGCGGCGCATTCGGCGGCGGTAAGGCGGTTGTCGATGATGTTAACCGCCGCTTGAAAACGAGCCATGTCCCGAAGGTGAGCCTGGGGCCAGCCGAAAGATTCGGCGTAGCCTGGGCCAGCATCGCGGGCGATCAGCTTGCTGTAGTCGAAATCATTGGAGAGAACGTAAACCTTGTCGGTCATGGCGATCGCCTCATGTTACGGGCAGGCACAGGGGTGAAAGGGAGGATCTGTGGGGTCGGGACTGCGTCAGCTCTGTCAATTCCGTTTCCAACTGGTGTTGAATCACCTCAGGGTGAAAGTCCTGACGGGCAACGGTCTGGGTTTGCTGGGCCATGGCTTGCCAGCTTTCCCGGTGGGTCAGCCGATCAACCAGATTTTTCAGAACAGCAGAATCGAGGCTGTCGATCTGGCTCAGCCAGTGATGGTGCTTGGCCCAATTAGCGGTGGCAGTACCGGGAGGAGCCAGGAGAAGACTCGGTAACCCAAGTTGGGCAAATTCAATCAACTTGCTGGGGAAGCTGGTGGCGGCCCAGGGTTGTTCTGCATGGGAGAAGGCATAGGACACCAGAATGCTGCTGGCGTTATGGGCAAGAAACTGGATGACCTCGGCATTTTCCTGAAAGGGTTCCTGGTGACGAACATTCGGACAGGTGGCCTGGAGGGCAATCAGGGTGGGATTGTCTCTGGGTGCTACAACCAGCAGGGTGCCGTTGACGGTTTGCAAAGCCTGGGCCAGGGCGAAAAAGTTGGGGTACTGAAAGGGGTGCAACCGTCCGGCATGGGCCACTACCGGATGGGTCTGAAAATGAGGTTGCCAAGGAACGCGGTCAACGTCTGTCTGGGCAGGAATGGGCGGTAGCACAGATACTTTGCCGGTGGCGGCAGGGCCATAGCAATCTCCTAACTCCTGGGAAACGGGCCATACCCGCGATGCCTGGGTGATCACTCGCTGCGCCCATCGCTCCATTCTCAACTGTTCGGCTGCGGAGGAAGCCCAGAGTGCTTCATGGTCGTGGATGATGACGCCCAGGGGCACCTGCCACTGCCGCGACAGATGCTCGGCCAGCAAAGGATGAATGTCGCAGAGAAAGGTGAGGATGGCATCGGGTCGTTCATTGCCCAGAGCGTTTTCACACTCCTGTTGCCAGAGGGGGAGCCGCAGCTGCACCGAAGCGGGAATTTCGGCCCGTACCGGCGGCCACCACCAGCGTCGCCCCGATAGGGGAATGACTCGCCAGGCAGGGGGGTAGGGTTCTGCTGAACTGAGGCGCTGGGCAGGAGCGGCCACCGAAACCCTCCAGCCGTTGCCAGTTAGACGTTCCAGGTGGCGCTTCAGAATAATGGGGGAGCCAGTACCGAAGGACGGTGGCAGAGAGGAAACGAGCAGAAGGTGCTGGGTCATGGGTGAAGCGGAGATGGCAAACAAAATCAAGTAAATTTCAGACAAACGCTAGTGCAGCGTCAAGCTCAATTTTTAGGGTCTTGTAGGGTGCATTCGCGAAGCAATGCACCGCAGAGAGGCCACGCCAAGATTAGTCACACCCTAAATGTCACCATTGACAGAGCACTAGCCAGGTGGGTTGGGTTTCGCTGGCGCTTCACCCAACCTACGGTTCCACTGCAATTAACGTTGAGCCTGAGCGACCAGGGGTTGAGCCTGCACCCGATCCACTTGGGCATCGGGTTGCCGCAAATCCCAATCTCCTTCCAGGCGAACGTGACCGCACTTTTCCAGCACGTACTTGCGGGGGTCGGTAAGGCCGCAGGATTTTACGGTGAGGCGCAGGGCGTGTTCCCGATGGTCTAGCCATTCGTGGTGGGGGATGTGGGCAAACAGGCTGAAGTAGTAGATGCCAGGACGCAGCAGTGTGCCCGGCAGGGTGAGTTGGGCGGTGTAGTCTCCTGCGGCCAACTCAGTGGCGGCGGCGGGCAGACAGTCCGATAAGGCCGTGGCAAACAGCACATCCTGGCTGTTCTGGGGGTGGGCCTGAATGCCGATTTCCGCCCCTTTAAGCGGCTGGTTGAGGCGGAAGCTCAGGTGCAGGCAGGCCGATTGCCCTTCGTCTACCCAGGAAATGTTGTCTCCCTGGGTATTGCAGAGGGCAGCGTTGAGAAAGGTGAAGGGTTTGTGGGTCTGGTGTTCAAAGCCCTCAGCCACCATCTGTCGGGACTGGCTGATGTATAACTCAGTCATGTCCTTGGGTGCACCATCGGCTTTCACCATGCCCCGGTCAAGGAGGATGCAGCGATCGCACAGGGTCTCAATCACTCCCATGTTGTGGCTGACAAACAGCACCGTGCGCCCCTCCCCGGCTACATCCTGCATTTTGCCCAGGCATTTTTCCTGAAAGGCCATGTCTCCTACCGCCAGCACCTCATCCACAATCAGCACTTCGGGCTCCAGGTGGGCGGCTACGGCAAAGGCTAACCGCACGTACATTCCCGAAGAGTAGCGTTTGACGGGGGTATCCAAAAACCGATCCACTTCGGCAAAGGCGACGATTTCGTCGAACTTGCGGCGAATTTCTTCCTGGCCCATGCCCAGAATGGCCCCGTTGAGAAAGATGTTCTCCCGCCCGGTCAACTCCGGGTGAAAGCCGGTACCCACCTCCAGCAGGCTAGCTACCCGTCCTCGAATGGCAATGCTGCCCTGGGTTGGCTCGGTGATGCGGCTGAGAATTTTCAGCAGGGTAGATTTTCCGGCCCCATTGCGACCAATGATGCCAACCCGCTGCCCCGGCTGAATGTCGAAGGAAATATCTTTCAACGCCCAGAACTCTTCCTGGGCCGATGGCAGGCGGCGACGACGACCGGGACGCAGCAGCGTATTGGTAATGGTCTGACTGCCCTGGACCATGACATCCCGAAAAGTACGGGGTGCCTCCTGGGCCTGGTGATCCAGGAGGTAGCGTTTGCTGAGGTAGCGGGTTTCGATGATGGGGAGATTCATGGGAGGTGGATGGGTGGATGGGTATTGAAGGGAGAGGGGGTGGGGGGAACGGCTGCCCGCAGGGGAGGGTAGATGAGAGGGGTGAGGGGTGAGGGGTGATGGGTAGTCGGCTCATTAGCCTCAAATCATGTCCCTTGGAGAACACAAATCCAACCGTTAAATCACGTCTGCAAACGTCCGCTCGTAGGCGCGAAAATAGCGGATGCCAAACCACAGGAGAAACACAACCAGACCAACAGACAGTAGAAAACCAGGCAGATATAGGGACGACTCGCCGCCTAAAATAGCCCAACGGAAGCCGTCGATCACCCCCACCATCGGATTCAGAGAATAGAGCCAGCGCCATTGCTCGGGCACTACGGTGCTGCTGAAGCCCACGGGGGAAATGTAGAGGCCAAATTGCAGAATGAAGGGCACCACGTAGCGGAAGTCGCGATATTTTACGTTCAGGGTAGCCAGCAGCAGTCCGGCACCCATGGCGGCGGCGAAGGCAATGGCAATGAAGAAAGGCAGGGTGATGATGCGCCAGCTTGGCACAAAGCTGTAGGCCACCATCAGCCCCAGCAAAATAAAACCAGAAATAAAGAAGTCCACCAGGCTGACGATGACGGCACTGGTAGGCACTATCAGTCGGGGAAAGTACACCTTAGAAATCAGATTGGAGTTGGTAATTAGGCTGTTGCTGCACTCCGACAGGGCGTTGGCGAAAAATTGCCAGGGCAGCATCCCGGTAAACACCAGAATCGGGTAAGGCACGCCGTCGGAGGGGAGTTGGGCAATTTTGCCAAAGACGACCGTGAAGACCACCATCGTCAGAAAGGGACGAAGCAAGGCCCAGATAATGCCGATGGCGGTTTGCTTGTAGCGCACCAAAATGTCGCGCCAGGCCAGGAAGTAAAACAGTTCTCGGTAGCGCCAGACATCCTGCCAGTATTGGCGCTGGGCGCGTCCAGCGGTAATGATCAGTTCGGGGGAAGGGTGACCCATGGGAATAGCCGTGAGAGAAATCTATTCACACCCTGGAAGGGGAAGGATTGCGATCGCGTTTGCGCTGTGGTCTACCTTTAAAAACCGTTACAAATTCCGCCAAAGGCCCTAGGCAAATCTACGGAAATTCAGCAATCTGAGCTGATTTAGGGGCTCCCTTTTGAAGAGAGAAGTAGGCCCAATCTGAAAAGCTCCTTAGCCAGCTTTTCGGTTTGAGGCACTAAGTTCAACCAGGTTCTAGTCCTGATCTACAGGGCCTGATCTACAGGACGGTCTACACAACCGTCGGGGGTGCCACAATTTATGATGCTTAACGGTCCATACTGCTCTCCACAATACCTACAGCAACATTGCCTACAGCGAGTCGCTCTGTCCCTTTGTTCGCCACTTCTGGCCCTCGGTAGCGGGCTGCTAACCCCTGGCCTGGCCACTACCATGGGCCAGGCGATGCCAGCCAGCCAGCCCCTGTTCCCCAGCGTCTCCCAGCCTGGGCAAATGCCCGGTCAACCCGTCCCCACTGGCCCGCTGGTATATCCCCTTGACGACTATCGGCTGACGGTGGGCGACATTCTCTACGTCATTGTCGCCAACGTGCCCGACTACAGCGGCACCTTTCAGGTCATGCCCGACGGCTCACTCAACCTGCCGGTGCTGGGCCGAGTTGAGGCCTGGGGTAAAACCCTGACGGAGGTGGAGCAATCGATCACCCAGGGCTATGCCGCCGCCGAGATCTTGGTCGAACCGCGCATTACCGTGACGATGTCGCAGCTCAGTCCCCTGCGGGTGGTGGTAATTGGGGAGGTCACCCGCCCCGGAGCCTATTCCCTCGAGCCCAACCAGGGGCGGCTGCCCACAGTGGCGATCGCCCTCGATGCGGCGGGCGGCATTACCCAACACACTGATCTGCGCTCTATTCAGGTGCGCCGGGTGAGCGCCGACAACCAGCGCGAAGAGACGATCACCGTCAGCCTGTGGGATCTGCTCACCCAGGGCGATCGCAACCAGGATATTGCCCTGCGGGACGGCGATACCATCGTCGTACCCCAGGCCGACCCCGGCATTCCCAACGCCCGTGAGCTGGCCAGCTCTACGTTTTCCGCCGGGGCGATTCAGGTCAACATTGTGGGCGAGATTGCCAAGCCAGGGGTGATGGAAGTACCCTCCGACACCTCGGTAAGCGAAGCGCTGCTGCTGGCGGGCAGCTTTACCAATCGCTCGCGACGGGTGGATGTGCAGTTGCTGCGGCTCAACCTCGATGGCACCGTCACCCAGCGATCGCTGCCGGTGGACTTTGCCAGCGCCATCAACGACGAGACCAACCCCCTACTGCAAGACCGAGACGTCATTCTGGTGGGCAGAAACTGGTCGGCGGCCATTGGCGACTCCATTGGCACAGTGTTACAACCCCTGTCCGGCGCATCCTCACTGCTCAACCTGTTTCTGCCCTTCCTTCTGCTTAACTAATTCAGCCCTTGGGTGGCATCCCATCTACCATGACCCGCGACCTCGATATCACGTCCGATTCGCCTAACCTGCCGTCACCGCCAGTAATCACCGGCGACCCAGGCTCTAGCCTGACCATCGTTTTGGGCGTTGTACGCCGCAAGCTCTGGCTGATGCTGGCCCTGGGGCTAGCTGCCGGGGCGGTGTCAGTGGTCAAAAATGCCCAGGTGGTGCCGGTGTACCAGAGCAGCTTTCGCCTGCTGGTGGAGCCGGTGCGAGATCAAAAAAACCTCTCCCGCCTCACCGACACTCAGCAGGGGGGTAACCCGCAGGAGCTCGACTACACCACCCAGATTGAAGTGCTACTCAGTCCCGAGACCCTGACTCCCATTCTGGCCCAGGCGACCGATCGCTACCCCGATGTCAGCTACGACACAGTGATTAACCAACTGGCCGTAAACCGCCTCGGGGAAACCAAAATTTTAGAGGTGAAATATACCAACAGCAACCCCGAAAAAGTAAAAGTGCTGCTCGAAGTTATGGCCCAGGGGTACCTGGAATACAGCTTGGAGTCGCAGCGATCGCAGCTGTTACAGGGGCTGGCCTTTGTGGATGAGCGGCTGCCCCGCATCCAAGAGCGGGTGAATGTCTTGCAGCAGGACATTCAAACGCTGCAACAGAACTACCAGTTCTTGAAACCCGACGATTTTGCCGCCGAACTGTTGGATCAGACGGCCCAGATCACCCAGACTCGCCGCGACCTCCAGGACGAATTTATTGTTCAAGAATCGCTGTACAACGCCCTCCTCGAACAGGCGGGGGCCTCTGCGACCCTGCGCCAGTCGGAGGCTTACGAAACCCTGCGCCAGGAGTACCAAGTTCTCCGCCAGCAGTTGGCGGTGGAGTCGGCCCGATTTGGCCCCAACAGCCCCACCATTCAACTCATTCAGCGCCAGCAGGAAAATCTCGCGCCCCTGCTGTTTGAGGAAGCCGAGCGGGTTATCCAAGACCAGATTGCCCAGGTGATGACCAGCATGGAAACCCTGGCCGCCCGCGACCAAGAATTGGCCGCCACAGAAGCCGCGTTACAGCAGCAAATTAGTGCCGTGCCCGGCGTTACCCGCAGCTATCAAGAGCTACAGCGGGAACTAGACCTAGCCGCTAACAGCCTGATCCGATTTCAAGAGACCAAGGAAAGCTTACAGATTCAGGCTTCGCAAAACGAAATTCCCTGGGAGCTGATCACACCGCCCGCCGAGGCCCGCCGCAAACCGGGCACCAGCCCCATTAAGGCCATGGTAACGGGGTTTATGATGGGGGCCATCCTGGGGCTGGCCATCGGCTATCTGCTGGAGAAATTGGCCAACACCTACTACACCCTCGACGACCTCAAAAAGCGAGTACCCTTGCCGATTTTGGGTGCGATTCCCCTCTACCCAGAGCTGATGGATGCGGAACCAGAGGCCCATGTGGTCGATCTGCGATCGCAACCTCTGGCGACTACCGTGACGGCCGATGCCGATGCCCTCAAAGCCCAGATTAAAACCCTAATTAGCCCCAAACTAAACAACTGGCAGAACTATGTTCAGCCAGAAAGCGGTGGCAGCCAACCTACCCCAACACCCATAGAAAACTCCGTTAATACTCGCAAACTCGCCCCTTCAGCGGCTAACGCTGCCGCCGATCACTGGTTAATGGAATACGACAGCTACGGATTTTTAGAGGCCTTTAGAGCTCTCCATGCCAACCTGGAAGTCTTTGGGCTGCGATCGCTGGTGGTCACCTCGGCCCTACCCGGCGAAGGATCGACCACGGTGGCGGTGCATCTGGTGCAGGCGGCGGCGGCCATGGGGCGTAAAGTATTGCTGGTCGATGGGCAGTTTCGCCGAGGGGGCACCCGCCTCAGCTCGCTGCTCGGGATCGAAGTAGAGCCTGGCCTGAGCGACTACATCAACGATCAGGCTACCCTCAACGACATTACCCAGCGGCTTTCCTGGGAATCGAACCTGTTTGCCATCAGCTCCGGCACCGAGTCCATGGACCCCACCCGGCTGCTGGCGTCTTCCCGCATGAAAGAGCTGATGGAGCGGTTGGAGAAAAACTTTGACCTGGTGGTCTATACGATGCCGCCCCTGATGGGCCTGGCCGATGTCAGTCTAGTAGCAGCCAAGGCCGATGGGGTGCTACTGGTGACGTCCCTAGGACGTCGCCACATTGTCAACGCCCTCGATCGCACCCTGGAACGAATGCAGGTGGCCCGCGTGCCAGTGATTGGACTAGTGGTCAACCAGGTGAAAAACTACGCCGTAGACTTCTACGCCCGCTCGGCCTAGCAGTCTGTCTCTGCCGGGCCGGGCCGGGCCAATCCCAGATAGCCGAGCCCGGCTAAGGCGATCAATGTAAAAATCTGGCCCCCGCTGGCTCCATGCCAAAATTGAAAAGCGGTGGCATCGCTGACCACGACCGCCATAATGGCCACGCGAATGGCGCTAAGCAGGGCAGCGATCGCTACTGACCACCCCACCAAGCGCCCCAACGATTGACCCAGAGTTGGGCCCCCAGTCACCACGGTCAGCAGCACTGAGATTTGCAGCAACAGCCCCAGCAATGCCGCCCCGGTGCAAGCGAACTCCACATCCACGGTGCCGCCGGGCAGCTGAATTAAGCTGGTCTGCCGCACCACATCAAAGCCCACATAGTGGAGGCCAAAGGCCGCGATCGCGGCGGTAGCGGTGCGAATTTGCTCACCCAAAATCGTTTCCAGCAGCAGCGGCAAGGCCCTAGGCGGCACTGACAGCGTTAGCACCAGCGCCCAGCTTGGCCCCCAGGGGAGCCATCGCCAGCCCTGCACCAGGGCGAACCACCCCGCCCAGGCCAACAGTGGAAACAGCCGCACAAAGGCCGTCTCTCCATCCCCCAACTGCCAGGATTTCACGATCAGACCACCTACTAGGGCAAGGCCCAGCAGTAGGGTGGGACGCGATCGCGGCAGGCGATCGGGCCAGTGTTGTTGTACCTGGAGTGCGATCGCGCTCCAAAATAACCCGCTCAAGACGAGCTGGTCGGGGTTGCCCGTCATCTGAATAATCAGAACTAGATGCAGTCCCACCAGCCCCAAACCGACCATGCGCAGAGCACTGAGATTTGACAACGCCAAGGCTGGTAGCCGTCGAATTGCCATAACGGTTACCGAATACGGTGCTTCATACGCTTGGGCTTGCGACCGATCAGGCGGCCCATCCGCCGTCCAAAGGCCGTCGCTGGGTTGACCGGCTGAGCCGCAGCATCGGTCTTGAGGGTGCCCTGACCCCGTCTGGCCCAGCGACTGATCAGCCAGGCGTAGAGAAACATCAAACTGCCTAAAATGCTTTCGGCAATCAGCTTCAGGCTGTTCTTAATTAGGTTTTGTTTGACATTGGCCCGGGCCTGGGCCGCCTGGGCCGCCGCCTGATCCTTAGCCTGGTTCAGGTTGTCGAGAATTTGCGCCTTGGCCTCTTCGGGGCTGGCGGGGGCATTGGGCAGTTGCCCCTGCTCGTTGGGGGTTGGCACCAGGCTTTGCAACTGCTGGGGAGTGGCCTGCTCCAACTGGGTGCGCGTCGCCTCAATTTGCTGGCGCTGCTGGTTCACCTGGGTGCTGATCTGCTCGTTATTAAACCGATGAAGGCGCAGGGTGTTGGCCGCTGTCAGGGGTACCAGCAAAAACAACGTCACGCTAAAGAACAGCGTCAACCAGGAGAGCACTTTGAGAATGGGCCATTCCACCTCCTGCCGATCGACTGCATCACCCCCAAATACCAAAATCAGGGCCAGTAGCGGCACTGGCACCAGTTTGACCAGATCGCCAGCAAACTGGTATTCCCACACCGGGTCCATAAAGTCTGCCGGAATTAGCACGTAGAGAAAGTCTACGAACGATATCAGCAGCAGCCCGTAGCCCGCCACCCGAGCTAGCCGCAGCAGATGCCCTAGGGAAATGGGAGCAACCGCATTGGTATTGAGTTCGGGGGTATGGTCAGAATTATCGCTCGGCGCTGGGGGCCGCCGCAATGGGTCAAGCCTAGAAGCAGGAACCATAGAGATGTCCTTATTACTGCACAGATTAGGTTCACCCTAGCCTCGGCCTGTTTGCGTTCTTGTTTGGGTTGAATGGTGCCAAAGCGCAACTGCGATCGCAATCACCCCTACCCAACAGTAGAGACAGGTTTGGTTGATGCCTTTACAGGATTCTTGCATGCCCGCACTCAGCATCGCTCAATGTCTTAGAGGACCGCTGCTCGCCCAGCGTCGCCGACGGTTTTGGCGGCAGCTGATGGTCAGCAGTCTCTGTCTGCTGTTGATCTACGGCCCGGTTAACCTGGCCATCGCTCGCCTGATCTGGCCTCAGCCCGACGGCATTTTAGTACTCGGTGGACAACCCCACCGCGAAGCCGTCGCCGCCCGCCTGGCGTTGCTGAATCCTCAACTCCATGTCTGGTCGTCCTCGGGGCTGGGGCCAGATATGGCCTATCCCATTTTTGATGCCCTGGGTGTTGACCGCGATCGCATCACCCTCGACTACCAGGCGGTCGATACGGTCACCAATTTCACCACCCTGGTGAAGACCTTCCAGCAGCAGCAGGTGCATCACCTCTACCTCGTCACCTCCGACTACCATATGCCCCGCGCCCAGGCGATCGCCACCATCATCCTCGGTAGCCACCACATCGCCTTTACTCCCGTCCCGGCACCCTCCCTCAAACCCGCCGAATCTACCCTGCGCATCTGTCGCGATATCCTGCGTTCCTGGCTGTGGTTCACCACCGGTTGGAGCGGCGCTAACCTGCGCAATGTCTAACGCCCCCTCCAGGATGGGAAGCCTCCACCACTCCTCCACTCTTTATCCTTCACCCTTTTAATCCACCATGTCCTTATCCGTCGGCCCAATTCAAAGCTACGTTCCCGGTTCCACCTGGTTTGACTTAACCAAATATTCCAGCCTGGGTACCCAGGAACGGGTGTCCATCAATCTGGCAGACAGCAACCTCTGGCTGATCGACAGCAGCGACCTCTACCTACCCTACAACTACGCGCCGCGCATTGCCTTCATCAACGAAGGAGCTGGCTATCAATCCCCGGTTTCGATGACGGCCAACGGTTCTACCACGGGCGATATCACTGTATTTAAAAACCTGTCGGGCACTAACAGCATCTTGCCCAGTCGTAATGCGCCGCTCAAGGTGGGCGACTGGGTGCAGATGTCTGAGATTCTAGCGGGCACCCAGCTCAACTTTTCGGTCAAGCCCAATGGGGTGGTGAACGCCAAAGCCATTTCTCTTAGCACCAACTACAAGCTCAACCCCACAAGCACCAGCAACCCCAACAGCCCCATTTTTTGGACGGCCTACGCCGACCCCAAGGCCAGTAAACCGCTCGTGCTCCTGGGCTACGAAGACATCGTCGGCAAAGGCAGCGACAACGACTTTAACGACGGCATTATCGCCATTGATGTCGGTCCAGACAACTTCAAGGCCATTTTTGCCAGCGCCAACCTGGGCCAAGACGCCACCATCAACCTCAAAGACGCCGAGGCCGTGCCCTTTGAAATGCACAGCGCTCTGGGTCTGTTGGTCATGGGTGCGATCGCCTTGGCGCGACGGGGCGGCTGGTGGAAGCATGCTCCATGGCACACCCGACCCCAGTCTCCCAAACCCTAACCTCAGGTTAATAGACCCCTTGGGCGCTTAGCCCTGGCTATCTCTACTCTTTATTTAGCGGTCCTCACCATGCTTAAGTTTTTCCGCCGCCGTCTTCAGCCTTCCTCTCCAGACCCTGCCATTCGCCCCATTCGCTTATCGATTGTTACCCAGTTCTTCCCCCCTGACTTTGCCGCCACCGGGCAGTATATGGATGAACTGGCTACCCATCTGGGGCAGCAGGGCTTTGAGGTGCATGTCTTCACCGGTCAGCCCAGCTATGCCTTTGACGTGGCCGAAGCCCCCGCCGAAGAGCAAAAGGGCCCTGTCCACATCACCCGATCTAATTTTTTACGCAACCGCTCTCGCCAGATGACGGGGCGCACCCTCAGCAGTCTGGCGTTCTGTTTACACACCGCCTGGCACTTGCGCAAAGAGCACCACCGAGGCGATATCACCCTGTTTGTCAGCGAGCCGCCCTATGTGCAGGTGGTGGGCTTTCTGTTGAGCCTGCTCTTCGGCACTCCCTACGCCGCTTTGGTGTATGACCTGTACCCCGATGTTGTGACCGGCCTGGGTATGCTACCCGCTCACCACCCCATCGTACGCCTGTGGGATGCCGTGAACCGTCAGGTGTGGCAGCGGGCCGAGGCCGTGATTGTGCCCTGCGAAACCATGAAAGCTCGCATCGTCGCTAAGCACCCGCACCTGGGCGATCGCATCACTGTCATTCACAACTGGTCAGACCCCGCCTGGATCAAACCCCTGGCCAAGGCCGACAACAACTTTGCCCAGACCCAAGGGCTGACAGAGACCTTTACCGTGCTCTACTCGGGCAACATGGGCCGCTGCCACGATATGGATACGATCATCGGAGCCGCCCAGGATTTGAGGGATGAGCCCATCCAGTTTCTGTTCGTTGGCGGCGGCCCCAAGCGCGACGCGACCCAGCAGCAGGTGGCGGAATTGGGGCTGACCAACTGTCGATTTCTGCCCTACCAGGACAAAGCCCTGCTGCCCCAGTCGCTGACCGCCTGCGACCTGCACCTGGTCAGCATTGACACGGCCATGGAGGGTCTAGTGGCCCCCAGCAAATTTTACTCGGCACTGTCGTCGGGCCGACCGGTGGCCATCATCTGTGAACCGCATTCCTATCTGCGGGGGCTGGTGTCCCAGTCTACCTGTGGGGCGGCCTTTAGCAATGGCGACAGTCACGGGTTGGCCAGCTTCATTCGCTATTTGATGAAAGACCGCGAAGTGACCCAACAACTGGGGCTATCGGGCCATCGGTTTATTTGCGAGCACTTTACCGCTACGGCAATTAGCCGCCAATATTACCGGCTGATTCAGCGGGCGGTGGTGAAAAATGCCGATCTCTACAGTGCGATCGCCCACAGCGAGTTTGAACTCTACTACCAACCCATTGTGAACCTGGGCAATGGCCGCATCGATACCCTCGAAGCCCTGGTGCGATGGCACCATCCCCAGCGGGGGCTTCTGCACCCCGAAGACTTTCTCCCCGCCGCCGAAGATACCGCCCTGATCATTCCGCTAGGGTGGTGGGTGTTAGATCAAGCCTGCCAGCAGTTGGCCGCCTGGCAGCAGCAGTTTCCCGAGCGGAGCTGCCGCGTCAGCATCAATCTCTCGACCCAGCAGTTTCTGCACCCAGACCTCTTTACTCGGCTCGATCAGGCCCTGGCTACCCACCAACTCCGGGGCGAAGACCTGGTGCTAGAGATCAAAGACGACACCGTCATGGTCGATACGGCTACTACCACCGGCCTATTTATGCAGCTCCAAGGTCGGGGCATTCAGATTTGCATCGACGGCATTGGCACCCACTACGCCTCCCTCAGCTTTTTGCACCGCTTTCCGGTCAGAAGCCTCAAAATTGATGCCCGTACCATCAACCGCCTCGACATCGACGCCAAACTGGCAGAGTGGCTCAAAAGCCTGATCGTCATGACCCATGACCTGCACATTGACCTGATAGCCATGGGTATTGAAACAGCCTTTCAGCATCGGCGCACCCGTGAAATGGGCATGACCTACGGCCAGGGCTATGGCTTCTCCAAACCAGAACCCGCCGCTGTGGTGACCCGTCTGTTAGCCCACAGCAACCCGTTTTCTTTCCTACTAGAACCTCTACCCACATCCCCCGCCATGACCCCTGCTGAAGATGTGCCCCTAGTGCTGGTAGTAGACGACGATCGCTCCCTCCGGAGACTGCTCACCCTAGCAGTCTCACAGGCTGGTTACCGTGCCATTGAGGCCACCAACGGGGTCGAAGCCCTGGAACTTTACCAGCAGCACCATCCCGATTTGGTCTTGCTAGATGCCATGATGCCGGAGGTAAACGGTTTTAGCTGCTGTCGCCAGCTCCGCACGCTACAGGCTACCGAGGCCCACAGCCCAGCAGCTCCATCTGCCATTACCGTGCTACCCCAGCAGAGACAGCCTTTCCCCATTCTGATGATCACCGCCCTGGACGATGAAAACTCGGTTGAACGGGCGTTTGCCGCAGGTGCCACCGACTACCTGACTAAGCCAATTAACTGGTCAATTCTTAAGCAACGCCTTAAGCAACTACTCTGCGTCAATAACGGCTAAGCGATCTTCAGTGACTTCACTGCCATGGATATTGCTGGGCTCTTGGCCACTTTTGGTATAGCCCCCGACAACTCGGCTAAGCGGCATTCGCATGGCCTTTGATCACATCCACCCCCGCTCAAAAGGTGGGGAAACCTGCTTTGAAAATGTCTGCTTGGCCTGCCGCTCCTGCAATGAATTCAAGGGCGATTCGACAACAGGCCAAGATTTACTTACCCAGCAGACCCAGCCACTGTTCAACCCCAGGCTTCAGGATTGGCACCAGCATTTTGTCTGGAGCGACGACGGCACCAGAGTCGAAGGTCTTACCGCTGTAGGACGGGTTACAGTTTTGGCTTTGCTGATGAATAACGGAGCTATCTTGGCGGCCAGAAAACGCTGGGTTTCAGTGGTTTGGAACCCTCCTAAGGATTGGACTTGATACAATTTCTTTGCCCCGCGAGGTCACGGAAGAGAATGGGCAAAATTGTTCTCGTTCCTGACCTCTAGCGTTTGTGATGATGAGCTTAAAGCTCTGCCACAAGCCACTTTTTAGCGATCGAACTCAGATTTTCAAACATTCAAACTCTCTATGACTTTTCAAACACCTTCTTAGACTGGGGAGCTTTGCCTCCGCCATGGCTTCGATTGCGCAGCACCTGGGCTTTAGCCGTCAAGTCTTGGAAGAAATCGGTTTCGACAATGTCTTTGACCTGCTTTTTGCGCTTGGTCTCGTCAATTTCAATACGGAGGTCGCGCACCTGCTGCTTCAGCTTTTGCTCTCGGGTATAGACCTCCTGGGCCATCCGGTCAAACACGCGGGCGAGCTGGCCAATTTCGTCGGTGCGGCCCGCGATCGCCCCCAGTTGATCCAGCTCAAACTTGCCGGTCTCAATGGCGGCCGCCGTGCGAGCAATGCCGAGCACGGGGCGGGCAATCAGGCGATCGGCCATCAGCACCGCCGCCCCAGCGGTCAGCCCCGTAAACAGCCCAATCACCCCGAGCAGAGTACGCTGGTTACGGTTGACCGCCGCCAGGTAATTGGCCTCAGGAATGACCGTGCCCACCACCCAGTCCAGCTGCCCCAGGGGGGTAAAGGAAATCAGATAGCGCTCTCCGGTGGCCGGGTCTTTGAAGGCAAATCGCTGTAATTTAGTCAGCGTTTCCAAATTGACGCCCTGGGTTGCTAGGGTTTGGCTCGCCATGCGCAGCCGCTCATTGTTGACCGCTTCCAGCTGCTGGAGCCGGGGAGCAGCGGAGTCTTGCCCCTGGGGTAGCACGATCTCGGCTCCATCGGTGGAGGCAATCAGCTCCTGCTGAGCATTGATAATGAAGGCCTCTCCATCGTGACTGCTCTGCTGCTGCTGCAAATATTCCGAGAGCTGGGTCAGCTCAATGCCGACCCCAATCACTCCCCAAACCTCGCCTTGGGGGTTAATCAGAGCGGTGGTGGAATCTAGGCCAGGAGTTTGCGTTGAGCGGTAGACATAGACCGTCCAGGCCTGGCTCTGGGGAGAGTGAAGGGCATTTCTGTACCAGGGACGATCGGGAGCAAAGAAAGGAGGATTCATTTCATAGGTTTCAGTGGCCACTGGAGTGAGCCCCTCGGCTTCGGCAGGGTAGGTGTTCACCGTTGCCAGGGTGGTACGACGACTCCCATCCCAATCGCGCAGGTGAAAGTGCAGTTGCCCGTCGGGGGTGCGCTGGGCACCAAAAAAGTCGCCCGTGGCGTCGCCGTACTGCACCCAGGTAAAGTTGGGATTGGCCCGCAGCACATTCAGCAGAAACAGCTCCCGATCGCTGGCGTTGGTCAGGTCAATCAAGTTCTGTTCCAGGGTGCTATTTAAGAGAGCTTGAGCTGACTCGGCATTGTTAAATAACTTCTCTACCTCTTGGGATGTCCCCAGGGTAATCTCCTGGTTGACCTGGTCAACAATCGTGTCAATGTTGCGCTTCGACACCAGCAACCAGGGCACATAGACAATGGCCGTCGTCGTGCCCACCGTCAGCAGCATGGCCCCCACGAGGGTAGCTTTGAGTCCGGGGAGGCGGGGACGGGGTAGGGGCATGGGGTGGGTGAGGGGTGAGGGGTGAGAGGTGAGGGGTGAGGGGTGGTCAGGTCTCGCGATCGGCCACTAGGGCCGTGGCCGCCATCCCGGTGTGCACAATGCCTAGGGTACGAAAGGGATCCATGAGTGGGTCAATCGCAATGAACAGCACCAGCACGGCTTCTAGGGGCAGCTTGAGGGGGTCTAGCACTAGGCCCAGCATGGTCAAGGTCAGAATGCCGGTCACGCCAGAGGTGGCCATGCCGGCCAGAATAGAGCCTAGGATTACTATGCCCAGACCGGCCAAGCCTAAATCGCGCTGGTAGAGCTGCACCACAAATAACGTGGCCGAGGCAAAGTAAATGACCGAGCCAAAGCGGCAGAGGGTGATGGCCAAGGGCGTCACCAGGTGAGTCGTTTGGGGGTTGAACTTAAGATGGCCGCTGAGGCTGGTGATGGCGGCGGGGAGACAGGCGAGGCTGCTGGAGGTGGCCAGAGACAAAATGGTGGGGTCTTTCAGGGCCAGCAGGGTAGACCACAATCCCGTGCCAGACCGTCGCCAGATAATCAGGGTGCAGATCAGGTAAACGAGGGCAAAGGTGGCGATCGCCACCCCCACAAAATCCACCATCGATAGCAGCACCCCGATTCCCACCTGGGACAGCTGCCCGGCCAGCAGGCTGCATAGCCCCAAGGGCAGCAGGTAGGTCAGCCCGTGGATAATCTGGTTAAAGGCGCGGTAGAGACTATCCAGGGTGTCAAACAGGGCGGCGGTGGTGGGCGCTTTGACCAACCCCAAGGAAACCCCAAAGATCATGGCAAACAGCAGCACCTTCAGGGTTTGACCTTCGCTCAGGGCGGCAAAAATGTTATCGGGCACCAGACTGTCGACCAGCGTGGTCACGCCACCTGTAGCGTCCGTCGGGATGGGGCCACTGAGGGCCATTTCCAGATCTATGCCCGACTGGTTCACCAACACCCCCAGAGTTTTCAAGGTTTCTCCAGTCAGGTTGCGGCCAGGGCCAGCGAGGGCCGCCATCGCCACGGCGATAGCACTCACCGCCAGCAAACTCAGCGGAAACACCATCGCCATTCGCTGCACATACTGCCGCGCGTCCCGGCTTTGCATCAGCCGCCCCAGGCTGTTGGTAATGGCCGATAGCAACATGGGTAGCACACACATCTTCAGCAACCCCAGATAAACGGTGCCAAAGGGGGCAATCCAGGTCGCCGCCTGGGGCAGCCTGATACCGATAAAAATTCCCACCCCGCTGCTGATCGCGATCGCCCAGGGGCTACGCAGCCATGCCATGGCAGCCTGGCGCGGGACATAGGCATTGGCAGAAGTAACCATGGGGAATGCTCAAAAACTACGGTTGCTGAGGACTGTGGAGATCCCAATAGTGGGCGTATTCATCCAGCACCGTATCCACGGTGTATGGGGTCGTCAGGGTCTCGAGCGCCTGATCGACCACGGCCAGCAGATGGGTGCTGCTCCAGGGCAGCACCACCGCCAGGGAGTCTTGGGTATCGGTCAGGGCAATGGTTTGCAGTTGGAGGGCCGCATCGGGCTGGGTACGCACCACCTTTTTGATTTCCAGCTCATCCCGGTAGGCGGCCAGAATATCGCCCTGCACAACCGCATCGACAATGGCTTCCCAGGCGGGGTACTCCACGATGGTGGCCTGGGGAAACTTCTGCTTCAAAAAGCCCACGTAGGATGACCCCTTAATCACCCCGACTTTGCCCCGGAGATCGCGGATGGTTTCTACCATCGATCGCCCCTGCACCTGCTCCGCCAGCTGGAGCCGGTTGACCAAGAGTCCCTGGCGCATCCGCAGGTAGGGCCGCGAAAACCGGACCCGCTGGGCTCGTTTCAGGGTGCGGCTAATTTTAGAAATCGCCAGATCGGCCCTTTGCCCGTAGACCATATCCACCACCTGGTCAAAGGTGGTGGCCAGGCGGGTGATCTCCAGGGTGACCCCCAGCTGCTCCGCCAGGGATCGGGCCAGCTGAATGTCTAGCCCAGTCAACTGGCCCTCTTGCTCGACAAAAAAAGGGGCATTGTCTTGGCCCAAGACCGCCACCGTGAGCTTGCCTCTGGCTAAAATCCGCTGCATATCGGGGGGCATGGCCGACTCCACCGCCTCCCCTAGGGCGGAGGTCGCTCGCCCCTGAACCGAGGCGGTAGATACAGCCATCGCCCCAGGCGTGGCAGGGGTAGAGGGGCTAGGATCCGCCTGGGCCCCAGGGCCAAATCCCAAAAGGGCGACCAGCAACAGAAGACATCCAACCCGCAGACTGGCCTGCCACCCTACTGGGGTCGCATTGACCCCGACCCCGTTGCCTAGGGGTTCAGGACGCTGAGTCACCGCCAATTTTCGCACCATGCTTTCTCCTAGGCAGCTTGCCAGAGCGGCAGAGAACGGTATCCCCAGGCCAAATCTAGGGTGATGTCGGCCACGACTGCCAAGGGATCGACCCAGGGCAGGGGCAGGGATGACATTTGGGCAAAGGCCACCGAGAGTTCAGTGCAACCGGCAATCACCACCTCGGCCCCTTGGCTTTTAAGCCACGCCGTGGCCTGTTTGAGCACCGTCAACGCTTGGGTCGAGACCCGAGTCCCTGTGGTTTTTATTCCCCAATCGGGATGGTAGATCGACTGCATCACCAAGTCTTGCCAGGGAGAATTGAGCTCAAACCCCATGGCCGTTAGCCCGGCCTGGCTCAAGCTATGGCTATAGAGACCGCACTGCACCGTGCCATCGGTAGCCAACACCCCCACCCGCTGCACCGTGGGGTAGGTGCAGCGCAGGTGGCCGCTGGTACAAGCCATCAGATGAATCCAGGGAATGCCAATCTGAGCCTGCACCTGGTCATAGACACCGTGGGCCGTGTTGCAGGTCACCACCAAAAAGCTGGCCCCGGCCCGCTCCAGCAGTTGGGCATAGCGCACCAGCCCAGGCACACAGTCTGGCCCAGTCCCCTGTAAGCTCTCAGTGCGGTTAGGAATGGTCGTTCCATTCACTAGCAGCCAGACGGGGTGATCTTGATCGCACCGTGCCCCGCGCTCGGCACTGCGTTGAATCAGTCGTTGCTCAAATTGCACGTGGGCCAGGGGACCCAGCCCCCCCAGAATGCCGGGCACAGCAGCTTGGCGATCCTGGCAGAATAGCAACGTCATAGGGGCTCCTGATCTGAGACACGCTTGGGCTTTTCAAACAATCTCTTAGGCAGAAAGACTACGGCGAGGCAGGTTAGCCAGGGCAAAGCCCACCGCCATGACCATGAACAGCGCCCCCATCCAAAAGGGAGACAGCATGCCCGAGCGATCGAAGGCCCAGCCTGCCCACAGCGGCCCCGCAATGGAGGCCACGCTTTGGAGCGCCTGGTTGCCGCCTAGGGTTTTGCCCTGCTCCTGGCCCGAAACCCGCATTGAGATCAGCCCCCGCAGCGACGGAATCAGCAGCCCCACCCCCAGGGCCAGCATGGCCTGGGTGGTGTACAGCGCCGGAATCAACACCGGGCTACCGGCCGGAATCAGGACTACGCCGCCAAAGGCCAGGGCCACCAGCAGTAGGCCTGCCACGGCCAGCTTCGCTTCCCCAAAGCGGGGCAAGAGCACGCGAATCAGCCCCCCCTGCACCAGGGTGGAAACAATGCCAATAAAGAAAAAGACCATCGCCGCCTGGCTCGGCCCCCAGCCGTAGCGGGTGTTCAAAAACAGGACAAAAATGCTGCTAAAGCCCGCAAAGGCAAAATTAAAGATAAAGAACGAGATTAGGAGCCCCTGAATGCGGCCATCGCGCAGAATGTCGCTGAGCTGGCCGATGGGGTTGAGGTCGCGCAGGGTCAGGGGGCGGCGTTGGTCGGGATCGAGGGATTCGGACAGCACAAAATAGCCTAGACCAAAGTTAATCAGGGCAATGGTACCGGCCACAAACACCGGCAAATTCAGGCTAATGCTGGCTAGAACGCCGCCTATGGCTGGCCCCAGGGTAAAGCCCAGGCCAAAGGCGGCCCCGGTCAGGCCAAAATTTTTCGCCCGGTCTTCGGGGGCCGAAATGTCAGCAATGTAGGCCTGGGCGGTGGCCGCCACCCCCCCGGTGGCCCCATCGATCATCCGGGAGAAGAACAGCATCCCCAGGGTGGTGGCCAACCCAAAGATAAAATAGGAGACCGCCGTACCCAGCACGCACACCAGCAGCACCGGGCGGCGACCGTAGCGGTCTGACAATGCGCCGATGATGGGGATGGCAATAAACTGGGCGATCGCAAAGGCCGAGGCCAGCAGCCCTAGGGTGAACGCGTCCGAGCGAAACCGCTCCACCAGAAACGGCAGAATGGGAAAGATCAGGCTTTCTCCCAGCTTGTCGATCAAAATAGTGATGAAAATAAATAGCAGCCGGGGGGTCGACAGCGTTTTAGGCGAAGCAGGACTGACAGACATAGGTTCACTCAGCGGGTGGATACGGTAGGCACAGCATGGCGGGTCACCCATGCCTGCAGGTGGCTGTTTACCACCTGGGGGATTTCATCCTGGGGGCAGTGGCCCGCCCCCTCCAGGGGGATAAACGCATCCACCGCTGGAAAATTGGCCAACTCACGACCGAGGGCAATGGGTTCCCACGGGTCGGCGGTACCCCAGAGAATCAGGACCGGACAGTGGATTTGGGGCAGCAGGTCTTCCGGCAGCGGCCCATCGAAGTTATTGATAAAGGCCCAGAACACGTCTGCCGCCCCCGGCTCGCGGGCGGGCTCTAGCAGCAGTTCAACCAGGTCATCGGTGACGGCGGCGGGATTGCCGTAGGCGGTGCGGAGGACGGCGCGGATTCTATCGGGTCGGGCGATCTGGGCGAATAGCCAGTGCACTAAGCCACGGTTTTGGCGCAGTTTTTTGAGCAGGGGACGACCCAGGCGACGCAGGGGGGGCTGGGTGTGGATTTTGCGATCGCAGATTTGCCGCAGCGCACAGTCCAGCAGAACGACTCCTCGGCTTTGGTCAGGGTTGATCACCGTCGCTTGCAGGGCGACAACTCCACCAATGGAGTTGCCGACCAAGAAAGCGGGTTCCCCGACCACCTCCTGGAGAAAGTCA
>JAIXUR010000492.1 GCA_027483425.1 Cyanobacteriota bacterium
CGATGCCTCGTGGGGAGACGGATAGTAAATTTTCGGGGGCAGTGCGGGGCTACTGCGGGGCAAGGTCAAGATGGGCATGGCCCGGGGCGGCGGGGTGTGATCAATATCCCAGGATTTAAGGGTGGAGTTGAGGGCGGCGGTGTCCGCCTCCACCTCCGGGTCGTCGGCCGGAAACACGACTCCCAGCTCGGTTTTGGCCTCGGCTTGGTTAGCGATCGCATTAAACAGTGAGGCCACATCTACCGTGACCGTAAACTGCTGCAGAGCCACCACCTCGGCCCCAGCCAGCAGACCCACCTCCCCCAGCAGTAGCCGGGTCGAGAGGCCAGCGGGCACCATCACCGCTAGGGTCAGGCTGGCGGGCAGGGTAGCGGTTGCCAACGGCGTTGAGGTGAGGGCCACCGACGAGGCTGTTTGGGGGTCAGACAGGTGTACCACCAGGGTCAACGGCGGGTAGGATTCACCCTCGGGGGGCCCTGTCACCGTGGCCGACAGTCCTAGAGCCTCCCCTTCGTTGCCCAGCAGGGCCGTTTGGGGAAGCGTTAGCCCGTAGGGCAGAGCACCTTCTACCAGCCCATCGGTGAGCTGGCTCTGAAACTCGTCCATGGCCGCGGCCGTGGCCTGAAGATCGAGGGGGGATAGCCCAGCGACCAGCTCCGACGTATCGGCTACCGTCCCATTGGGCTGAGCCGCCGTCATCGTCTCCACTAGCCCGGCACTGTCATCGTCGGCAAACCAGTCGCCATCGTCAGCAAAGTCTTGGCTGACCACCTGGAGTTGCACCCCATAGCGCCAGGTCGGGGAGGCGTCCTTAGGATCGGCTGGGTCAGCGAAATCGAGGGCCAACTCGTCGGGATTAGCATGGGTACACAGAATATCCCAGGTGCCTTCTCCCAGGCGAGTAAAGGGCATCACTACCATCAGTCCGCTGGGGCTGGTTTGATCCTGGCGGCGCAGGGTACGGCGCTGGGGAGACCCACCGCCGTCACTGACCGGTTTAACCCCTGCGCCCGGCGGGGAGGTACCTGCGGAGGGGCGATCGCGCAGCACTTGGCTAATGTGAATATGAACGGGGATATTGACCTGGCTAGTGTGGGCCATGACCCGATAGCGACCCTCCAAAATTTCTACCTGGGAGGCATCGAGGGGCAGCCAGCTCTGATCCCCCTCCTTTTGCAGCAGAAATTCCCAATACTCCATAGCTAAGTCCTAAATGCACATTCTGTCGCTAGCCACACCGCCCATGATGCTTCAGGATACTCCAATGTCTACAGATACAATCTCTACCTAGCGTTCATCCCAGTCCCTACCCAGCGGCCAAAATCTGCTTTAGCCCTTCCGGGGTCCGAAACCCTACCAGAATGGCCTGGCCATCCTTCTCAAACAGGGGCCGCTTCAGCAGCATGGCATCCCGGCTAAAGGCATCGATCCACTCTGGGTCGCCCCAAGCTTGTTTTTCATCTCCCAGGGCGCGGTAGGACTGTCCCGAGGTGTTGCGCAGGGGCTTGGTTCCCAGCGCCTCGACCCAGGCGGTAACTCTATCCCGACTGGGGGGCGTATCTTTTGTGTTGACAAATTTGTAGGCGATCGCCTGGCCATCGAGCCACTGCAAGGCTTTTTTGCAGGTACCACAGGTCGGAATGCCATAGACCGTTAACGTCATAGCTGAATTGATTGCGGGTCAAATGCCAGAAACGTCCCGGCAGCCAGGACGTTTCTTTAGAAAATCTTAACCGTTAGCCAGAGAGATGGGGGAATCTAGTTGTCGTAGACGCGGCACTCATCAGCCTCGGGATTGGTATCGCAGTAGGCTTCTAGAGAAGTTTTGTCGCTACCCTTCTCGCGCTGGTGAGAGGCTTCGGCTTGAAGCTCTTCCACAGCATCCCAGGCAGCGGCGCACTCTTGGGACGTACCACCAGTGGCGTCACAGGCAGCTCGGGCCCCTTCAATCTCTTTCTCGATGCGCTCTTTAATGTTCTCGCTCATGGTCTTCCTTAATATCGAATGTAAACAACTACCGTAGGGGACTGTAGCCTGGCTAGTATGGCCGGGTTCATAACGTGGGCTAGTTCGTCAGTTCGAGGAAATACCCGACCCCAAACTCAGTATACTTCACCGGTTTAGATGACCTGGCGAGGGAAACGCTACCCCCCAAGCGAGGGGGCCTCCCTTGACAGCCCGAAAGGTTAGCTCGTCCCGATCACTCGCCATCGCCCATCTAACCTCAATCCAGGAACAGGCCCAGTATAAGTACCTACTAGTTAACTATTCTACACGTCTGTTCCGGAGTGGGGGTGCCTGCTGAACATTGCCTGCTGAATAGGGTTGATCAAGGCGAATCTGCCAGGCTAAGGGGCATTCCGATCTAGACTGTAACCACTAAAGGAGGGGGCGCACCCGATGACCGATTTTCCCCAACCCAGTCACCCACCCATGGAGTGGGCCAATGCCGTTTCTACCCACCCGTCTTTGGAAGGGGCCGTTAAGGACGTGGTAGAACAGCTCAAGGGTCGGTTGACGGCAGCCCCCGACCTGGGGTTGGTGTTTATTTCGTCCTCCTTTACCAGTGAGTTTGCCCGCCTGCTGCCCCTGCTGCAAGACCTGCTGCCCATACCGGTTCTGGTGGGGTGTAGTGGTGGCGGCATTGTCGGCATGGATGCCCACGGCCAACCCCAGGAACTGGAGGACACCCCCGCCTTGAGTTTGACCGTGGCCCGGCTGCCCGGGGTGTTGCTACGCAGTTTTCATACCTTGAGTGGCGACCTACCGGATCTGGATAGCCCACCTGCGGCCTGGGCTGAGCTGATTGGGGTGGCCCCAGAACAAAATCCTCAATTTATTTTGATGGCCGATCCCTTCTCGTCGAGCGTAACTGACCTCCTCCAAGGGCTTGATTTTGCCTATCCCAGCGGGGTGAAGATTGGTGGGTTGGCCAGTGTGGATGGGTTTAATCGCCACAGTGGGTTGTTTTGCGATCGCACCCTCTATAGCGAAGGCGTTGTCGGGGTGGCGCTGTCGGGGCCGGTGGTGCTCGATACCATTGTGGCCCAGGGGTGCCGCCCCATCGGCCCCGTCTATCGGGTGGACAAGGCCGAGCGCAATATTTTGCTGGCCCTGGACGACCCCGAGGATGGCGACTCCTCCCGGCCGCCCCTGGAGCTGCTGCAAACGATGTTTGAAACCCTGTCCGACGGCGATCGCAAACTGGCCCAAAGTTCATTGTTCATCGGCATTGCCCAAGACAGCTTTAAGCTCAGCTTCGACCCCGGCGACTTTCTCATTCGCACCCTGCTGGGGGTAGACCCGAAGGTGGGCGCGATCGCCGTGGGCGATCGCCTCCGTCCCGGCCAGCGGGTGCGGTTTCACCTGCGCGATGCCCGCACCTCCGCCGCTGACCTCGAGCACCTCCTGCAAAACTACCAGCGCCAGTCCCTCGGTCGTCCCTCTCCCACGGGAGCACTGATGTTTTCATGCATGGGCCGGGGCGAAGGACTCTACGACCAGGTCAATTTCGACTCAGGGCTATTTGCCCAATACCTGCCGGAAATACCCCTAGGGGGTTTTTTCTGCGGCGGCGAAATCGGCCCCGTGGGGCAGACCACGTTTCTGCACGGGTTTACCTCGGTCTTTGCGATTTGTCGCCAGGCCTAAAGCAGGCGGGTTCTGAATTTTGAATTTCTAATTTTGAACTTTGAATTTTAAACTTCCCATCCTCAGCCTTCAAAACCCTCCCCACCGCCGCCCTTACCGTCCCCCCACCCCTAGCTCCGGCGACGGCGTCAGCCCACTGACGGTGAGGGTGTAGTTAATAGCGCTCACCCCAATGCCCTGCCAGCCGGTAATAAAACCCCCTTGATCCAGTACCGGGCGGTGCTGGGGGGTAGTGACGGCGGCGTAGTAGACCCCGGTGGCGGGCAACGGGACGCCCGCGAGGCGAGGTGGCCCTGCGTCTGTCGTCTGGGCTTCGGCCAGTAGACGACCTTCGGCATCAAACAAAAATAGGAGGGAATTGTCATCGCTGTAGAGCAGGCCCTGGCGCTGTTGGGTCACCCTCACATCGAGATTGGCGGTGTCTCCCTGGGCTCCCAAAAAGGCGTACAGGTCAATGCGGCGGCTCACGGCGCCGGTCGAGATGCCGCTGCCGGCGCTCGTGTTAATGCGCTGGGCCTCCGCCAGGGGGCCGAGGGTGGTGTCAGCGGTAATGCCGAGCCCCGCCTGCCAGAGGGCTTCTTGCTGGCGCAGCACCTGATCTGGCGTGAGAATCGGCTCGCTTAAGCCTACGCTGGCCAGGGCTCGCGCCACCTCTAAGGGCCGCCCCGTATAGCCCGACAGGCCAAACCCTGCCAGCACCGGCTCACAGCCGGAAATATTGCTTACCACGGTTTGATTTTGCTGATAAATCTGCATTTGGCGACCCAGCAGCACCAGCTCAGCCCGCGTCTTGACGGGTAAACCGGGTACCGTCTCGAGCTGACTGGCCCGCAGAATGCCCCCCTCCCAATCATTCAGACAGACCGCCAGCTGTAGCGCGTCTTGCAGGGTCGCAGTAGATTGCCCTGAAGCTGGGGCCGCCACGGCCCAGGTCGCTAGCAGGGCGATCGCAGACAGGGGCAACCATGACCTCACTCTCATCGCCACTGGTATCGCTACTGTCATCGCCACTGTCTCCATAGGGTACGGCCGGATCCGCTGGTATCACTGTACCCATAAGTCTACCGGGGCTCGCCCATAGTGGGCCAAAAAGTCTGGGCGGCCAGTTTCCTGCCGCCGGAGCCAGGCCCACAGCTGATCGCCGAGGGAAAAATGCCACCACTCATTGGGATGGCGGCGAAACCCCGCCGACTCCATCACCTGGCTCAACAGTATGCGGTGGGCGTGGAACCGCTGCTCACAGGGTATGGCACTGGCAGCAAAGTGGTTGGGGTGCGATCGCAACGACACCTCATCGATGGGCGATCCCATCTCCACCGGGTTCCCCGTCGCGGTCACCAACGTAATATCCACAGCGGCTCCGGTGCTATGGGGGGGCGGCGTGGCCGGGTCATCGCTGGGCACAGCCCAAAACTGCACCACCTCCGCCATCACTGCCTGCCGCTGAGCCTCGGTCAAGGCCTGGGCCACCCATCCCCGCGCCTGCACCTGCGCTAAAAACGTGTGCTCTACCATAAACCGCTGCACCGCCAGGGGGCGAAAGGCATCAAAAATTTGAATCCGCCAGCCGGGCTGCTGCTGCTCCAGCTTGTCCTGAGCCTGGTTCAAGGCGGCTAGCACCGCTGCCCGCAGATAGTAGGGCGACTGGTTACCGTAGGGTGCCCCGAGCGCCTCGTAGGGATGAGGCTGCACCACCGCAAAGCGATCGCTGGCAATCGGCACCAGCGGGTCGCCATCCTCACAAATCGGAATCGTCTGGTACGGTTTCATGGCACGTTTACCCCGCTGAGCGGGGGTATACATATTTGTTCTATTGCATCAGCAAACGCGCCGATAGTGAGCGTCCATTCATGGGCATGTTCAACGTTAGTTGTGATCCAGGCAAACTACCGAATGGATATCAGCACGATCCTGACCGTAGGCTGGCGGCTGGCCGCCCTGGTATTGGGGATAGGACACTGGGGCTGGTGGCTAGCAGCGCTGGTTGCGCCAAAATCCGCTGTCGTTGTGGCTGGACTCCTGGTGGTCTACGGGCTCGGGGTGGGGTGGGGTAGCGTGGTGCCCGCCAGTGGGGTGATCTCCATGGCGATCGCCCTGGTGGTTGCCCTCGATATCTTCCCGCCCTTTTGGGCCGACAACCTTCATTACAAGTATTGGGCCTACACCGTACTACTACTCTGGGCTACCAGTATTGCCGTGGTGTTTCTGCTGGCGGCGGTAGGGCAAGATCTGGGTCAGATAAAGCGGCCCTATCGCCTAGTCAGTCGTTTGGCCATGGTGGGCAGCCTACTACTTATGCTGCGGGCGGGGGCAACGCTCTACCAGGCCCATTGGCCAGGCTGGATACCCTGGGGAAATCTCTGACCTAATGGGGCGATCGGACTCAGGGCAAGACCGTATCGATAGGTAAAGAACACTGAATGAAACCTTATTTTCAAAACCTTCATCGGCTAACGCTCCCTGGTACAACAGCCTCAGAACCTAGACGACCGGTACCCACCGCCGCCACCTACCTGGCCCAACTGGCACCGGAAATCCAGGCCAGCCTGACCGTCCAACAACGGTCAGAGGTAGAACGGGTGATTGACCTGGCTATCCCTAAACCGGCTCCCAAGGTGGTTGACCTCAGGTTTAATATCGACCTATTGATCAGTCGATATTTCATCGTGCTCATGGTGGGCAAAGATCGTCGCCGTACGTCCCGTTCTCGTCCCGTCTCTCGGCTTAACCAGCTCGGCAATTGGGTAGCAGCAGTGGTGCTACTACTGGGGTTTAATTTAGCCATCAGCACCAGTGTGCTGATGCTGGCCTACCTGGTTAAATCAGCCCTGGGCATCGATCTGATGCCAGGGCACTTTCGAGGATTTGGCCATTAAGGCACGTCCAGGTCATTAGCCATCCCAACCCCAAACGGCAAGGAAAGTCCTACCTAGGGGTTCTGACATTTTGAGGTAATTTAGATTTTGAACGTAGGGGCGAACCGGTGTGTTCGCCCCCATCCCCGCCTTGGAGAAATTTGCGTTAATCAGCAGGCCCAATGCCGAGGTTAGGGCAGACACATCGGTCTGCCCCTACGGGGTTTTAAGGTTCTACCTGGAGGTGCTGGCCTTTCGGGACAATTGAAATTTTGAATGTCCCTTAGTATTGCCGAATATCGAGGTGCGGAACCGAGTTCCGATATATTGACCTCAGCCTTTTTTGCTTAGTCATGTCTCAGCCACCAGACCCAGCCGCTCCCGACCTAGAGCCCCCCCAGGCCAGCCGATCGGCTCGGCTCAAGGAGCTGGCCCAACTCTTTCTAAAGCTGGGGGCGATTGGGTTTGGCGGCCCCCAGGCCCACATCGCCATGATCCATGACGAGGCCGTGGCACGGCGCGGCTGGTTAACCGAAGACCAGTTTTTGGAGGGGGTAGCGATCTGCGAAATGTTGCCTGGCCCGGCCTCAACCCAAACGGGGATCTACACCGGCTATCTGCGGGCCGGGCAACTCGGGGCGCTGGTGGCGGGCATTTGCTTCATTCTGCCTGCATTTCTAATTATGGTGGCCCTGTCCTGGGCCTACTTCACGTTTCAGGGGGTGCCCCAGATCGAGCACCTGTTCCTGGGCATCTCTCCGGTGGTGATCGCCATCATTTTTGGCTTCTGCTGGAAGCTGGGTAAAAAGGCGATCAAAGATTGGCCGGGGGTCGCGATCGCCCTGATCGCTCTGCTCCTCTCGCTGCTGTTTCGCGTCAATGTACCGCTGTTGTTTTTGCTGGCCGGGCTCGTCGGCCTAGGGGTCTACAGACCCACCTCATCCCCACCCCCAGGGCCATCGCGGCACACCAGCGCCTGGCTGGCACCCCTGCTGCCCCTTACCCAGGGCTGGCCCAGTATAGGGGCCAACGTCTTGGCCAACCTCTCCGTCGAACCTGTTGCTGCCGCCAGCTTTTGGGGCCTCGATCGCATTCAGACCTACGCCGTGCCCCTGGCCACCTTTTTTCTCAAGGTGGGCACCTTTATCTTTGGCGGCGGCCTGGTGATCATTCCGCTGCTCGAAACCGCCGTGGTCAACGACTTTCAATGGATGACCCACGGTCAGTTTCTCGACGGGGTCGCCCTGGGCTCGATCACCCCCGGCCCCGTGGTGATTACGGCGGCCTTTGTCGGCTATAAGGTGGCCGGAGCCTTGGGAGCCCTGGTCGCCACCGTGGCGATTTTTACGCCGTCGTTTTTGTTCATTATGCTGGCCTCACCCTTTCTGCTGCGGCTGCGGCAAAACCCGTGGGTTAAGAGCTTTCTCAAGGGGGTGATGCCAGCGGCCTTGGGGGCGATCGCTGCCGCCGCCATTCCCCTCGCCGCCGCGGCCCTGCTCCAAGACACCGTGCCCCGTACGGTCGTTGCGATCGCCATAGGATTAGCGGCCTTGATCGCCCTGGTGCGCTTTCAACGCCCCACCTGGCAACTGGTACTCGCGGGGGCGTTGATTGGGTTAGTCGCAGGAAGTGGGGTTTGATTTTAGATTTTGGATTTTAGATGGTTGGGCCTTTTGGTCAGCTGGAAACGAGGACCCATCGAATCAGCTCCATGCCAAAATCACCCAGCCAAAATCCAAAATTTTCCTAGGTTGTCACCATGCCGTGTTCTAGGGCAAAGCGCACCAGCTCCGTACGGCTGTTGGTGCCGGTTTTGCTAAACAGGCGGCTGACGTATTTCTCGACATTGCGCACGCTGGTCTCTAGGCGGCTGGCAATTTCTTTATTCATCAGGCCTTCGGCCACCAGATCGAGCACGCTCTGCTCTCGGGGGGTGAGGTCAATGCGAATATCGGAGGTCACCTTAGCGATGCCGCCCTTTTGGGTCAGCATGGCTTTGATTTCTTCGATCTGGCGGGCCATGACGGCAATGTCGGGGATATCGCCCGCATCGATGGTTTGGGCAGCGCGGCGACCCATCAGGTTGGTGATCACCGCCACCAGTTCTTCGGGGTCAAAGGGTTTAGACAGGTAGGCGTCGCAGCCTGCGTTGTAGCCCTGGATGCGATCGCTAGTCATGCCCCGCGCCGTCAAAAACAGCACCGGCAGCCCCTTAAAGCGAATGTCGTCGCGCACCTGGGCCAAGAAGGCATAGCCATCGACCTGGGGCATCATCACATCCGAGACCAGCACATCTGGGGTTTCCTGTTGCAGCAGCTCCCACCCTTCCTTGGCGTTGCTGGCCGGTCGCACCTTAAAGCCGCTGTCTTCTAGATAGGCTTGCACCGCCTCGCGCAGACCTGGCTCATCGTCTACCAGTAGAATACTTCCGGCTTGCTCAGACATAACATTGCCCTAGATGACCTATTCAATGCCCACTTTAACCCGGATTGGGAAAGCCGGTAGTACTTCAAGCAGGGAAGGCTAATCCGTATGCAAAATCTATTGTTTTATCTGGGCTTTGCCACGCTCATGGCCCACGAACTCGATGCCATGACCCAGGCCGAGTGGCGGCTCCTGTTCATTCTCAGTCGGTTGCCAGACACCACGGCATCGGCAGCCTTTGTGCTGCTCCATATTCCCCTGGTCGCAGGATTGCTGTGGCTGACCACCAGCGAGGCCCCCTGGGTGCGGCAGGGGTCGCGCCTGACCGTTGCGACGTTTCTCGTCATCCATGCCGGGCTGCACAAACGCCTCGACCATCACCCCCTCTACACCTTCGACTCTGACCTTTCCCTAGGGCTCATCTACGGCGGTGGTGTGCTGGGGCTACTGTACCTGGGGGCAGTCTTTGTCGCTAGCCGACAGAACCCGGCTGGGGCCGCTCAGGAAAAATAGATGCTTTATTTATGCCTCACGTACTAGCCCTCTAGTTTTCAGGATCGGGGCTGGCCTCGGTGGC
>JAIXUR010000265.1 GCA_027483425.1 Cyanobacteriota bacterium
CGGTGCAGACCGAGAGCAGCGTTTCATACTGAATGGATTGTGTCGCCATGCGGTCTACCGAGAATGCGAATCAGGGTCAGTGTTCCCTGCATTTTACCGAAAGCGTTGGGGTGATCCAGGCAACTGACCGGACAGGTCGATTCTAAACATCCACAACGAACCTGGAAGAAACCTATCGCGATTCAGAGTTTTGTATCGGGCAACGCTAGATTGAGTGAGGTTGTCCGTGGAGTAAATCGCTCGAGATCCTGTTCTGATATGACCACAGGCTGGCCACGCCTTGGCCACAGGTGGGCAAAGCCGACGCTATACCTATCGCTTCGCCAGAGCGCCTCCACGCTGATGAGTCTGACAACATCCCTTCAAGGAACATGGCCCAAGGAACACAACCCAAGGAGCGCAACCCTATGCGTCAGTCTAAGTCTGGTAGCCTGCGTAAACTGGTTCTCATGGCCGCCCTACAGCTCAGCACCGTATGGGATCTGATCACCACGCTACTGGGTATTCTCATCATTCTGGATAGTCGTAATCTAGTCGCGGTGTGTCTAGCGGTGATCGGGACGCTGATTGTGGTGGCCTTTAGTTTTGCGACCCGATCAATCTGGCGAAAGCGGCAGCACTTTAGCGCTTACGGGTTCCAACTTGTGGGGCTGCGGCTGGTATGGTTGATGGCCCTGATGGTCGATCTATGGACCTCGCTCACCTGTAATGCCTGGTTCATTAGCGCCAACACCCCGAACACCAGCATTGCCCTAGGGAATCTGCTGGGCCAACTGACGCTGGGGCAATTGATCATTGTTGTGTTTGTCACCCTGGTGACAGGGGTGAGCCCTATCGTGATGAGCTATCTACGGGATCAAGATATTGACAGTTTGTTAAGCTGAGCGGTTCACCTTGAGTCGAGGGGGCCACGGGTCACGCCGAGCTTACTCTCAACCTTGAGGGCGCGCCAGAGTTGGGCCCCGCTAATCTCTCCGGCCAGGAGCTGGCGATACTGGGCGATCGCCCGTCCGACCGCCGCCGGGCTGTCCTGCAAAAACTCTAGCCGAAAGTGCCCTGCCCCCGCCTGGATCAGCCGTTGGGCATACTCGGCCCCGGTTTGGGCCACGCCGTTAAACACCGTGTTGCGGCAGCCCGCGTCGGCGACCAAAACATGCTCGGTGCCGACCCGGTCTCGCAGCTTGACCGACTGACTCTCGCAGGGGCGACCACAGTCGCGAAAGTCTTTGCCCTCAGACAAAAAGGCGCAAAACACACAGTGCTCCATGTGGAACATGGGCATGTGCTGGTGCAGGGTAATCTCAAACCAGGCGGGCGGGGCCGATCGCAGCAAATCTACCAGCTGATCGGCATTGAGGTCATAGGAGGCCGTCACTCGCTCCAGTCCATAGCGGTGCAGCAGGTAATCTGCGGTCAGCCCGTTGGCCACGTTCAACGAAAAATCTCCCACACAGCGCTGGTCAGCAAAATAGGCCAGATGGTCGTAGTTGCGTACCAGGTAGCCATCGGCCTGGGATCGCCGCACCTGGTCGAGAATGTAGGTTTCCAACGGCTTCGTGATGCGCGGCGGCGCTACCCAAATGGTTTGAGCATCGCTCAACCGATGGGCCCGAAACCACGCCACCGCCTCCCGATAGGTGGCAGGGTTCTCGAAGTCACAGTAAATGGTCTCGATACCGGCCTGGGTAGCCGCCGTGAGCTGCGGGCGAGTACGGACGAGAACATGGAGGAGTGAGTGAGTGATCCCCGTAGCGTAGGTCATCCCTCGCCCCCTCACCACCCCATCATGCCCCCCACCCATAGACCCACGGCCCCTGGCAAAGGGCAACATATCCCCCAACGCCGCCCCAGGGTTCAACCGCCACGCCCGAGGCCGCGATCGCATCGCCTCCAGCCCGGCCACCAGCTCCCGCCGCAGCCGGTTCAGCTCGCTGACCGGAATCATCACGTCGCCCTCGAGCTGGTTATCCAGAGCGGCCAAATGAAAGGGGGTGTTGCCCAGACGGCCAAACTGCTGCCCGAGGCGATCGCTCGTCAGCGGCGTAGAGTGGGCCTCGACCAGCGCCATGGTGGACGTCGCCTGGGCAATGTGGCCCTGGGTGTCGCGGGCGATCGCCACCATCGACTGCCCGAGGCCGCCGTGGATTTCGACCGCCATGGGGCGGGTGAATTTGGGCTGGCTGCCGCTGTAGGTGTGCTGAAGCTCTCGGTCGAGGGCCGGGTCGCTGGTCTTCCAGACCTGATCGCCGACGCGGATGCGGCCTAGGTTCAGGGCACCGCGACCAAATTGCAGGCGGGTGCCATGGCCCGTGACATCGGCCTGGTAAACGCGGCCCCCCTGCTCTTTGGCGGTGGGATCGCCCTCGTCAAACACCACTCCATCCCCGGCTTTAATGGCTGTTTGGGTGGCCAAGAAAACGGCATCCTCGGTGACGCGGGTAACTGCGCCCAGGTAGACCCCGCGCTTTTTGCTAAAGCGGGCATGCACAAGCGCCTGGTTGTCGATGCCCTCAAACCAGCCGGTGGCCAGGCCACGGGAGAAGGCCATTTCGAGCTGGTAGCGATCGCTGGCAGAAACGTGGCCAGGGGCTGAGCCGGGGGCCGGGGTGAGGCGATCGAGGGCCTGGCGGTAAATGCGGGTGACGTTGGCCACGTATTCTGGCGCTTTGAGACGGCCTTCGATTTTGAGGCAGCTGACCCCGGTGGCCACCAGCTCTGGCAGCACCGCCAGGCCCGAGAGATCTTGGGGGCTGAGCAGGTAGGCGCGATCGCCCAAATCAACCGTTTCTCCGTCGGCGATCAGCTCGTAGGGCAGGCGACAGGCCTGGGCGCATTCGCCTCGGTTGGCCGATCGCCCCCCCAGGGCTTCGCTGGTCAGGCACTGGCCGGAGTAGGCCACACACAATGCCCCATGCACAAACACCTCCAGGGGCAAAGCCATGGTCTGGTTTTCGAGCTGGGCCTGAATGGTAGCAATGTCTTTCATCGAGCATTCCCGTGCCAGCACCACCAGTTGGCAGCCCAACCCACGGGCAAACTCGACCCCAGCCGCACTGGTCACCGTCATCTGGGTCGAGGCGTGGATGGGAAAATCGGGCGACAGATGACGAATCAAGCGACAAATGCCAATATCCTGCACAATGGCAGCGTCTACCCCGCTGGTAATGATCGTCTTGAGGTACTGCTCTGCCTCCGCCAGTTCTGAGGGAAACACC
>JAIXUR010000231.1 GCA_027483425.1 Cyanobacteriota bacterium
AAAATTTGTACCCTACAATACGGGCGGCTGAGGCTCCTTTCCTGAATCGCCGTTAGAGGTTGTTTGAAAAAGGTTGTCCCAGGTATAGTTTGCCGCCAAGAGACAGCCAAAACGGTGAATTTTGAGAACATTAGCCTACGACCCAGATATCATCCGAGACGCTTTTTGGCTTTTCAAACAACCTCTTAGCTAAACCTATCCCTATGTCATGGCTAAATCGACTCAGTATTCGGTCAAAACTGATCATTATTCTGCTGACGGTCAGCAGTGTTTCCATTCTAGTGACGGCCTACTTGGGCTACCGCAGTGCGCGTACCAACCTCACCGATCGCGCCTTTAGCCAGCTCACCAGCCTGCGAGCCTCCAAGTCGTACCAGATTGAGGCCTACATCCAAACCATTCGCAATCATGTTCAAACCCTGAGCGAAGACCCATCGGTGGTGGCGGCCATGCGCGACTTTAACGCCACCTACGGCCAGCTAGAGACCGTGGCCCCGCCCGCCGATGGCAAAGCCACCCTCACCGCCTACTACCAAACCGAATTTTTGCCGCGCCTGGCCAAAACGGGCCAGGGTACCCCCGTGCTAGGGGCATTTTTGCCCGACACCTCGGCCTCTAGCTACCTGCAATACCACTACATTGCCGACAACCCTAACCCCGTCGGCCAAAAAGATGCCCTGGACCAGGCCAACGATGGCAGCGCCTACAGCCAGGTGCATGGCCGCCTCCACCCCACCTTTCGCAACATCATCCAAAACTTTGGCTACTACGACATGTTCCTGATTAACCCCCAGGGCACCATCGTCTACACGGTGTACAAAGAAACTGACTTCACCAGCAATCTCACCACCGGCCCCTACAACGAGAGCAACCTGGCTCGCCTGGTAGCCTCGGTGCGCGGCTCCCGCGAACAGGGCTATGCCCAGATCGTTGACTTTGAGGCCTATGGCCCCTCCTACGGGGCACCGGCGGCCTTTATTGCCGCGCCGATCTTTGACGGGTCGGAGTTTCTGGGCGTGCTGGCGGTCCAGGTGCCCGTGGATGAGGTCAATAACGTCATGACGGGCAACCGCAATTGGCAGAGCGACGGGCTGGGGGAGTCGGGGGAGACCTACCTGGTGGGCGAAGACTACCTGATGCGATCGGTCTCGCGGTTTTTGGTGGAAACGCCAGAGGAATACCTGGAAACCCTGGAGTCCCTGGGCACCGATGACACCACCATCAACCGGATCAAGCAGTACGACACCTCGATTTTGGAGCAAAAAGTTCACACCGAAGCGGTGGAGGAGGCGCTGACCGGGCAGCAGGGCACCCAGATTATCAATGACTATCGCGATATTCCAGTGCTCAGCTCCTATGCACCGCTAACCATTGAGGGGCTCAACTGGGTGATTTTGTCAGAGATTGATCTAGCCGAAGCCTATGGGCCGATCTACACCTTTCAGCGCCACATGCTGATTGTGGCCACCCTGCTGATGCTGCTGGTGACCCTGCTGGCCATGGGGCTGGCCCATCTGTTTGTCAAACCCATCAACCAGCTGATCCAGAGTGCTCGCCGCGTCGAGGGCGGGCAGCTGGATACGATCGCCCTGATCGAAACCGACGATGAGTTTGGCGAGCTGGCCCGTTCGTTTAACGCTATGGTGCACAGCCTGCGGGCCCAAACCAACCTGGTGGAAGAAAAAAATCAGGAAAACGAGCAGCTGTTGCTGAGTATTTTTCCGGCGGCGATCGCCAAGCGGCTGAAGCGGGGCGAAAAAAACATTGCCGAAAGTGCCTCCAACGTGTCGGTGCTGTTCTCTGACCTCACCGGCTTCTCCAAGCTCTCTGACTCCCTATCGGCCCAGGAATGCGTGGCCCTGCTGAACGAATTGGTCACCGCCTTTGACGAAGCCGCCGACCGCCACGGCATGGAAAAAATCAAGACCATAGGCGATAGCTACATGGCGGTGTGTGGCCTGTCGGTGCCCTACCTCGACCACGACAAACGGGCGATTGACTTTGCCCTAGACATGCTGAGCGTAGTGCGCCGCTTTAACCATGAGCGCGGCTTTCAGCTCAATGTCAGCGTGGGCATCAACTCCGGCGATGTGGTGGCTGGCATTGTCGGCAGCAACAAATTTATCTACGACGTCTGGGGAGACACCATCAATATTGCCAGCGCTCTCAAAACCGCTTGCCCCCCCGGAGCCATTTTGATCTCAGAGGATGTCTACGCTCGCTTGGGCGATATCTACGATTTCAAGGTGTTTGAGGCCATGGTCGAAAACGGCAAAGGCCCCCTCAAGGCGTGGCAGCTCACGGCTGTCCGTTCTGTGCAGACGAGCGAGGCTCAGTGAACCCATGAACCAGGCCACCATTGGACATCTATTGATCTGGGCGTTCGTGCTCATCCTCTGCTTTCCGCTGCTGGTGATCGTGCTGGGCGAGCTCAGCTATCGCCTGCAGCGCCGTGCCAACCCCCTGGCCGGCACCCTCCTCAACCTGCGCAACCTCGTGCTGCCGGTTCTGGTGTTCATGCTGTTTGTGCAGCGGGTGCTGGGGTTGCCTGCTCAAAATGAGCTGGTCAAGAGCATTCAGACCCTATTTTGGCTCTGCATTATCCATGCGGCCCTGTCGCTGCTCAACGATGTGCTGTTTGAGCAGGCCAAGGGCGACACCTGGCGCACCCGCGTCCCCAAGCTGCTGATCGATCTGGTGCGGCTGTTTGTGGTGATGCTGGGCGGTGCGATCGTGCTGGCCACGGTGTGGAATGCCGATCTGGCGGGCCTGGTGACGGCCCTGGGGGTCAGCTCCATTGTCATTGGTTTGGCCCTGCAAGACACCCTGGGCAGCGTCATGTCGGGCATTGCCCTGCTATTTGAGCATCCATTTAGCGTCGGTGACTGGCTCCAGGTGGGCGATATGGTGGGCCAGGTGATCGATATCAACTGGCGATCGGTGCGGCTGCAAACCTTTGAACACGAGATGGTGATCATTCCCCACAAGCTGATCAGCAGTGACGTCATTCGCAACTTCAGCCGCCCCCGCCGCATCCACGCGGAGCGGATTCAGATCGGGTTTTCCTACGGCGACCCGCCCAACTTAGCTAAGCAGGTGCTGCGCACCACCGCCCTGGAGACCGAGGGCATTGTGGATGAACCCGCCCCCCAGATTTTCACGCTCTCCTACGATGATTTTGCCGTCACCTACGAGGTCAAGTTTTTTATCGAAGACTACGGCGATCTGGAGGAAATCCGCGATCGCTTCATGAGTCGGGTTTGGTACGCGGCCCAGCGCAACAACCTCACCATTCCCTTCCCCATTCGGACTCTCTACCACTTCCACGGCCCCACCACTGCGGCCAAGGGCGACTCCAAAAAGCTGGCCGATTCATTGCAGTCAGTGCCCGCCTTTGTGCCCCTCGAACAGAGCGATACCCTAGAGGGGCTCTCCCAAAGCGTCAGCCTGCAACACTTTGGCACCGGTGAGCAGGTGGTGCGCCAGGGCCTGCCCAACAATGCCCTGTTTATTGTCATTTCGGGGCAGGCGGTGATGACCACCCAGGATGAAAACGGCCAGGATCATGAGGTGTTGCGGCTCACCGTCGGGGAGTTTTTTGGCGAAATGACCCTGTTTTCCAGTGACAGTAGCCCCACCTCGATCACCGCCCTGGAGGATCTGGAGGTGATGCTCCTGCCCGCCCCGGTCGTGAGTGAGATGATCGATCGTCAACCCAGTTTTGCCCGCGAGATCAGCCAGATTCTAGAACTGCGCCGCCGCGCGGTGCAGGAGGCTCAAGCGGCCAGACTCTCCACCGATACTTCCCGGCCCTCCGCTGTTTTCCCCTAGGATCTCCCCACCCCCATGACGGCATCCCCCCCAGCGTCCAACCCCAGCCACCGCATCCTTGAAAAGCTCCTAGCGGGTAACCAGCGCTATGTCACGGGAAACCTCGTCCATCACCACCAGTCTGGCAGCCGCATGCGGGCGATCGCCGCTGGGCAGCACCCCTTTGCCATCATTCTCGGCTGTGCCGACTCGCGGGTGCCCCCGGAAATTATCTTTGATCAGGGCCTCGGCGATCTGTTTGTGATTCGGGTGGCGGGAAATATTCTAGACGATGCGATTTTGGGCAGTATTGAATACGCCGTAGAAGAATTAGGCACGGCCCTAGTCCTAGTGTTGGGCCACGAGCGCTGTGGTGCCGTAGCCGCAACGGTTAAACATGCGGAGGTGGTTGGCCACATCAGCACGCTGATCAACGCTATTCAGCCCGCCGTGGACAAGGCCAAAAACAAACCTGGCGATCTGCTGGATAATGCCGTACGGGCCAATATTGAGCTCGTGGTCGCCCAGCTCAAATCGTCTATGCCCGTAGCCGATCTGGTGCTGAAAAATAAGCTAACCGTTGTCGGTGCCCAATACAATCTCAAGTGTGGGTCGGTTGACCTGATCGCTGAGCCATTGTGCAGCTGAGCCATTGTGCAGCTGACCCACTAACCCTCGGCCATTCCCCCCGGCACCCCTTCATTAAGCCCGCACCACAAAGCTAGCGGCCGATAGGGCGGGAGCACCCAACAGGGTGGCAAACTGGGCCCCGGTACCCAACCCCGCTGCGTCACCGTTTTGGTTGTAAAACAACCCCCCGGTGCTGGTGTCGTAGACAATGCGCGCGGTGCTGGTTGCAATGGCCCCAGCTGAGCCAACGCTGGCGAAATCTGCCGCGACGCTAAACCCTGCGCCCGCCCGACTGGCCAGGGCCACAAAGGTGGTTTTGTCTAGGGTAATGCGGTCCGTGGGGCTGAAGTCGGCGATCGCGTCTACCCCCAGGGCAGAGGCCGTAAATACAGCGTTTGTGTTGTAGAGAAAAGAGTCATTGCCAAGGCCACCGATCAGGCGGTCATTGCCGCTGCCGCCCACCAGGGTATCGTTGCCATCGCCACCGATTAATGTGTCATGGCCCTGGCCGCCCTTCAGGGTGTCGTTCCCCGCCAGGCCGTTGAGCAGATCATCCTGGGTGGTCCCCGTTAGGCTGTCGCTGTTGGCGGTGCCCAGGTTGGCCGTGGTGACGGCCAGCCCGGCGATATCACTGTTTGAGGCTCCATGGCCCGTGTTATCTCCGGCAAAGATAAAATTTGACGTGGTGTATGGGTTATAGGGTAGACCGGTGCCAGCACTGTTAAAGGCGGTGTAGTTCTGCAAGAGGCCCTGGAGAATAACGGTGTTGTTGGCAGAAAGATAGTACTGGTTGCCCAGCACCAATAGGTCGTAATTCACCATCGTGGTGGTCGAGAAAACGGCTCGCTCGGTGGGGCTATGGGTAAATAATGTGCTGCCCGTACCGCCCTGTTGAGCCCAGATTTCGTTAGTCCAGAAGCCCAGTTCAATGCCCTGGAGATCGCTGCTGAGGGCGGTCAGGGAGAAACCGGCTCGGTCGTCAAGGCTGTCACCGTTGGTGTTGTGGCCATGGCTCTCACTGTTGACCCTAACCTGAAGATTTACGCTGAAGCCCGTGGTGCGGTTGAGCACCGGGAAGGCTGAATTAACTGGGATTGCCTGGGTTTGGCGGTAATTGCTATAGCCACCTCTGCCTAGGGACGACGAGCTTAGGCTCGTAAACCCGGAGCTAGCACTTTGAGTGGCACTGTAAACGGGTGTGGTGCCGTAGGACAACCAACCCTGGCTGTCTGGGGTGTTGCCCAATAATCCGTTGTAGAGAACTGTTTTCGCCATTGTTTTTTGCCTCTGCTCAGAGAAGAACGGTGAGTGGGGTCGACAGGCGGCAGTCGGGCTCCTCACCACGGCTACAATTTTTTCTGCGTCGTTTCTTTCGTCTGCTCGGGCAGCAAGGGGGCGACAAAAGAAAAGACCTTTCTTTTCAAGGGTATGCAATGCAATCCATGGCTTGAAAAATCTTCACCTGGTCAGCAACTATTGTGGTTTTTCAGGCTCTTTCATAAAAAGGATGTAAAGAGCCTGGTCTACTAGAGCAAAGCTCAGATGCTAGGCGCTGCGACGGGTGCGGCGCTTGTATTCCGATTTTTTCTTGTAGCCGACGGCCTGGGCTTCGTCGCTAAAGAACGGCAGGGGTGGAGGGGCGATCGCGATCGCTGGCGGGTGCTAAGGCTGGGCTGGATGAATGATGGGAGCGGGTGGAGGAACCTTTCAGGGGTGCAGAGGGGCGATCGCCCTGGGC
>JAIXUR010000509.1 GCA_027483425.1 Cyanobacteriota bacterium
CAATGCACCGGAACTTTGAAGTATGCTGTTTTTAGCAGAAGTTATCTGCGTCCGGTGATTGCGAACGTTAGCTGGCTTCGTACAGATATCTTGCACTCGTGGTTGAGAGCGATCAGTGAGTCTGAAAATACCCAGGAAGCAATAATAGATTCTCCAACAAATATGAGCGAAATTGACCCTCTCTATGTAGCCAAAGACTATAGCAAATTTGTTCCTTTCACGGCACGGATGATGGCCGCCATGAGAGCGCGTGAGACTAGCCGAGAGGATCGATTATTTAATGATCCTTTTGCCGCGAAATTAGCAGGAGAAGATGCATTTCAACGAGTCGATCTACAGCTCACTTCGCAAGATCAAGCTTATATTGCTGTTCGGACTCGTTTTTTTGATGACTTTCTAGCTGGCTCTCAAATTGGTCAGGTTGTCCTTTTGGCATCTGGGCTAGATACTCGGGCTTATCGCTTTCCCTGGACTCCAGAAGTTGAAGTATACGAACTTGACCATCCAGAAGTGTTGGCTTACAAGGCTGACTTGCTCAAAAATACGAACCCGTCCTGTAAACATCGCCTAATTGCTGCAGACCTCACCCAGCCTTGGGAAGACAAATTGCTGTCGGCGGGATATTCTCCTACATCCCCATCAATTTGGCTGATTGAAGGGTTACTCATGTATTTATCAGAATCGCAAGTTCATGATCTACTCGAATCAGTCTCTAATTTATCAACTCATGGAAGTCAGCTTGGTGTTGATCTGATTAATGTCAAGGCTCTGGATTATGAACCTTACAAAGGTTACTTTCAGTTTGGGGCTGACACTCCAGAAAAGCTGCTATCCCATTATGGCTGGCAAGCCGAAGTGACTCAGCCTGGTGATGAAAGTGCAAACTTCGGGCGCTTCATTGAGTCGTCACCTCCTCATGAAGTTCCCGATGTAATGAGAGTTTTTTTAGTAAAGGCAAACAAGATTGACATTGAAACTAAAAAATAAGTTCGGAGGCGACATCCAGCTAACAAGTCGTTGGAGCGGAACAAAAGATTAGACTACTTCTAACACAGACAGGAAAAGTGTCCGCTCAACTCCAGGTCGTTAGGTCTCACAATAACAACCCATCCCACTTACAAGATGAACACGATCTTCGATGGCATTGTGTTCTTACACCATGGGCAGGCGTACATACACATCAAAGATACTGCGGTGAGGCGGAATCCCCTCACTCAAGCGGGCGGCAACCATAGGCTGCACAAACTCTTGTCCCGAATTGCTCCAATCCTCTAATACAATATGGTGCTATGGATATAAAAACATTCTGGAAATTGATTGATGAGGCCCGCCAAACATCAGAAGGGGATGCCGAACAACAACTGGAAAAACTTACAGAACTCCTCGACGGGCTATCGGCAGAGGAGATTGTTGACTTTCACTACATCTTCTATTCTCTCTTTCATAAGTCATACACATGGCCACTTTGGGGCGCTGCCTATGTAATTGGTGGTGGCTGTTCAGATGACGCATTTGACTACTTCCGAGGCTGGCTGATTTCGCGCGGAGAAAAAGTTTTCACGACGGCACTTGAAGAGCCTGATCAACTGGCCTCCATGATCAACGATGGAGATGAAGAGATTGACTGTCAAGTCGAGGGGTGGCAGTCAGTCGCAGCCGATGCTTGGTGTAGAAAGACGGGTCAGAAGGACTCCGCATTTCCTGCCCGGCCATCTGAGAACCTAAGCCATGATCCGGCTGGTGAAAGATGGCAAGAGGAAGATCTTGACCATCTTTACCCAATGTTGAATCAGCGGTTCATCTGAGTCAAAACTACACTTTTCGTATCACAGGGAGTACAGGATGGGAATGACACTTTGGATACACACCCTTGAAGGCCGAAACTACTTGAAGGATAGTAACGATCACAGCCTAATGAACCAGAACTTAGACTCTCTCGATGCATTATGTACCAAATTGAATGTTCGAAAGCTCAGTGATTATCTGGACTTCACGGATCAACAGTTCAACTACAATGACTTCGATGATGACGACAATGAGCCGGAATTGGATCCAGAAACTGAGCTAGCCTATGGCATTGATGATATGACTTGGTTTGATGCCTCCGACGGTCTAATATCCTTGCAAGCAGTGCGAAACAGGATTGCAGAGGATGGGCTTCATGGGTTTGATGCTGACGAACTTCCAGCACTCCTTGAGGAACTCGACGACTGCATCTCAATTCTCGATGGTTCAGTATCAAAAGGTGGTAAGTTCCACCTGTCGCTAGTCGAGTGACGTGTCTGCCGCTAAGAATTTCTCCCCTCACTAAAGGGAACCGCGTGACTAGAGATCTACTTAGAACAATTCTGGCAACGAAAATACCGAATAATTTTGCTTCCTCATCAAGGGCGCAGGCCCTGCGCCCCTACAGGGGGTGTCTTCTTTCCCAGAAATCATTATTGGGTGAGGTACACAACGCCAGCCGCCCACAGAACTGACCTATCGCGGTGTCTACTCTTCTCGATGGCCGTCTTAACTGCGCGATCGCTGCATGGAAAACAAATTAATTGGGAGGGTGAGGATAAAGCTGATGATGGAGGCAACGGTAATCATCGGAATTAAATCTTCATCTGAAATCACCGTCAGGATCAGGGCCATACTGACGGGTGTTTTGATCACCCCAACCGTCATGGCGGCCATGGTACAGACCATGGCCACCGAGGGGGGTAGGTCTGGAATTAGCAAACTCATGGCCATGCCTACGGCTGCGCCAATCAAGAAAATCGGGAAAATGACACCGCCCCTAAACCCAGACTGGATGCTGAGACTGAGGGTAAACATTTTGGCGATCGCCGTCAGCAACAGCAGCCCAACACCGATCTGAGGCCCCGTATCAATAATGGTCTGAATCTCCCGCTCCCCATAAAATAGCGTCAGCGGCAGGAAGAAGGCGATCGCACCCACCACCAATCCGCCCAGGGTATTGAGCAGAATCGGGCGGTGGCGCAGTGGCTGCACCAACCGTTGAGTGGCCCGAAAAATCAGAATGAACAGGACAGCGATCGCGGCCCCCACCAGACCCAGCAGTACCGCATAGAGCAGGTGGTGGGGCTGAAGTTCACCGTAGTCTGGGAACTGATACAGGCCGCCAATGGTTAACCCGGTGAGGCAACGAAAGACGACAAAGCCTGCGATCGCCGCCACTATCACGGGAATGATGGCCTCGTAATACTCCAGCCCAAAGGAATGGGGCAACTCTAGGGCCAGCAGAGCGCTGCCCAGCGGCGAGCCAAAAAAGGCTCCCAATGCCGCACTGATGCCGCAAAAGGTGAGGGTGCGCGAGTCAACCTGGGATAGCTTGAGGCGATCGGCGACCCAACTGGCTACCCCTCCGTTGATATCCACCAGCGGAGCCTCTGGCCCCGCACTGCTGCCAAACCCCAAGGACACCAGCGACGCGATCACCATGCCGGGCATCTGGCGATAACCGATCCGCCCTTCCCGATGGATTTCGTCGATCGCTTCGTTCAAGCCGGTGGGTGCCCCCAAACGGGAGACGATCACCCCCACCAGCAGCCCCCCCAGGGCAGTCAAGCACCAGGCAAAGGAACGAAAGTCGGCGGCGCTACCGGGACGCAGGGTGTTGGGCAGCCATGTCCAGACGGCCCAGAGAATGAATTGCAGGGCAACGTAGTAGAGGGTCGCAATCCCCCCAATGGCTACCCCCAGGCAGGCGGCGTAGAGTAACCGTTGCTTAAAAGAAAGGGGGGCGATCGCCATGGGTAGCTATGACCTGAGCAACATTTGAAAATGTATTACTATAGCGCTGGCAAGATAGCGTAGGACGCCGAAAGCCGACAAAGTCAACCCTGGGCCGCGATCGGGCTTGCCACCGCCCCTCCAGGACTGCTGTCTTCAGCTCGTCCGAGCCAATGTGACGATAGCTAAATGTGGCGATCGCTATATTAGAGCGGCTAGAGCGGCAAGGGTATCGCCCACTGGCCCAACGGTCGACTTGCGAACGAATTAGGAATCGCTGCCCTATGACTGAGTGGAATGCCAGGGGATACCAATCGGTTTCGCATCTGCAGGAGGCGATCGCAACGGAGCAACTGGCTCGGATAGCGCTGGGGGAGCGCGATCGCGTTTTGGATATTGGCTGCGGCAATGGCAAGATTACAGCGGCGATCGCGGCTCGCATTCCTGAGGGATCCGTATTAGGTATCGATGCCTCCCAGAACATGATCCGCTTTGCCCAGGCGCATTATCCAGCCCCCAACTTAGATTTCCAGGTCGAAGATGCTCGCACCCTGCCCTTCCACCATGAATTTAACCGGATTGTTTCCTTTAATGCCATCCACTGGATTCCCGATCAGGGCGCTGTCCTCCGCTCGATTCGGACAGCCTTAACATCAGACGGACAGGCACTCCTACGGTTTGTGCCAGCCGGCCCTCGTCAATGTATTGAGGATGTGATTGAAGCGGTCTGCCAATTACCCCCATGGGCCCAGTATTTTAGCCATCGCCACCGGCCCTATTGCCATCCTAGCCTTGAGGCCTACCAGACATTAGCAGAGCAAAATGGGCTAGAGGTTTTACACCTTCATCGGGAGGACAAGGCCTGGGACTTTGGGAGTCGGCAGGGTTTCGTCGAGTACTGTCAGGTCACCTTGGCCGAGTGGACCCGATTTTTGCCGGAGCAGGAATGGTCACCCTTCATCACGGCTGTCCTCGATCGATATCAGGCCGTTGCCGCTGACAATCCAGCGGAAAACAACACCTTCAAGTTTTATCCGCTGGAGGTTCTGTTAAGGCCTCAGCCGCACCGTGGAGATGGCCATGATTGATAGCGATCGCCCCACAGTCCAGCCGCCAGCCGAGGATTCCAAGGCACAATTTAGGATTATTACCTATGGCTGTCTAGGCATATTTCTAAGCCAGGCCGCTTATTTTATCTATCTGCCATCGGTACTACAACTATCGACAGACTTCGGCGTCGATGGAGCCACTGTGCAGAACTCGATCGCCTTGTATGCCCTTGGCTACGGATTTTCACAACTCCTCTGGGGACCTGCCTCTGATCAGATGGGTCGAAAACCCGTAGCCCTGGCGGGCATGGGCGTCTTCATGCTGGCATCCCTGGCCCTGGTCTTTCCCACCACCTATGGCTGGTTTCAGGCTCTGCGGCTAGTCCAGGGCATCGGCGGCGGCTGTGGCACATCGGTCTCACGGGCCGCCCTGCGGGACCGTTTTTCAGCCGCAAAGCTGTCCTACGCCCTGTCCTACCTGGGCCTAGCCTACGCAGTTGCCCTAGGCGGCGCTCCTTTCCTGGGCGGGCAACTGGCTCGATGGCTATCCTGGCGGGCCGATTTTGTCGTTCTGGCGGTACTGGGACTCTTCGCCTGGCTGTATCTCGCTTATCAACTGCCAGAAACCAATCCCGTGGATCCACTGGCAAGGCCACCTGTTTTCCGGCTCAGCTTGATCAAAAACTACCTGGGCATTCTGTTCAATGTGCAATTTCTGTTGCCTATCCTCACCTGTACCCTGGCAACTGGCATGGTTGTCCTGTACGACGCCGTAAGTCCCTTCGACGTTGAGAAATCCTTAGGCCTGACTCCGGCCCAATTTGGCAATACCTCCTTGGCCATCACCCTGGCCTATTTGGTAGGCAGTTTTCTAGTGAATCGGGGGGTCACCGTTTTGGGGCAAAAAACGTTGCTTTACCTAGGGCTATGTCTCGTCCTGTCGGCGTCATCGATCATGGTGGCGCTGGGGCTGGCTGGCATCTTCAACGTTTATTCCTTGCTGCTACCCATGGTTTTCGTTGTGGTGGGCTGTAGCATCATTATTCTCATTTGTATGGCGCTATCGCTCACTCCCTTTGCCGAGCAGGCGGGTTTGGCATCTGCCCTGGCGGGGGTCGTTCAGCAGGAGGGTAGCGGTCTGATCATTGCGCTTTCAGTCTATCTGCCCACAACGGCACAAACTCCGCTGGCCTTGACCCTGCTGGGTACAGGTTTCGTGTTGGTAATTCTGGTTAAATTCCTGCGGGTATAAGTACCGCCAACGTCATCGAGGATACGGCTAACCGAACGAGCCCGTCAGTCACGTGGGCGAGGCGGGGTAGGTTGAATTCTAGAGATGGCCCAGGACAGCATCAGCGCCACTAGGCTGCCCAATAGGACTTCCACGGCCCTCTGCAGCGATCGATCAAACCCTACAGTACTGGATTTTTCAACGAGCGCCGTGGTGAGCACGAGCGCCGTGGTGACCGGGCCAATCTTCCAACTGCCGGGGGTTTTGATCAAATTAGTGCAGACCAGCGCTGTGAGGGCCAGGGTAAAGGGCAGTATCCACTCGGCTGGGCCGAAGATCAGTAGAGAGAGAATGCCCATGACACAACCGATCAAGGTATTCGATAGGCGCGAGATGAAACTGGGCCAGGCAATGCGCACATCCGGGTCAGACACGACGATAAAGCTGATGATGGCCCAGGCGGGGTTGCGATCGCCCAGCCCCCGAAGACAGACCCAGAGCAACAGGGTGCCCAGAAAGATTTCCAGGGCATGGTTCAGGTTTGTAATCTTGACGGCGGAGAGGCGCATGGTGGTTAACCAGAGGGTCGAGCATCACGAATTGATTTTAAGGCAGGCCAGCCGGTTCCTTTTGTCCACTCACAATGAATCCGGTAAAGGACGAGAAGAAGGCCTGGGCCCGATCGAACGCTTGCAGCTCACTCAGCCAAGCCTGGGCCTCTGCCGAGCTGACCAGCCCGGCTTCGACGGTGGCCTGCGCGGTCTGCACCAGATCAAACACCTGATCGGCGAGATCGAATTGCGTGATCACCAAGGTTTCAGGCACCACCTGAATATCGGTCAATCCGGCCTGGCGGAGGTATTGCCGCAGATACCGCCCCACCCACCCCGACGGAAAGCTGTCGCACCAGACGTTTAGCAGTTGTCGAGTGATGGCGCGCTGGGTGGAGTTGACCACAAACGTGCCCCAATCAGGCTCCATGGCCACAATCCACCCACCCGGACGGACCACCCGCGCCATTTCTGCAATCACCGCAGCGGGATCGGCGATATGCTGGAGCGTTCGATCCACCCTGGCCCCATCGAAGGTGTGATCGGCAAAGGGGAGTTGTTGGGCGTCTGCCAGGATAAATTCAATCGGTAATGCCAGGGGCTGGGTGCTGGCGATCGCCTCGTTCAGCATAGTTTGGCTGCGATCAATGGCGGTTACCTGGCCGCTAGGGCCAACGATCTGGGCCAGGGCCATCGCATCGTCCCCCGTCCCGCAGCCCACCTCTAACACCGATGCGCCAGCCACCAGATGCATGGCCTCAAAGGTTTTCGCTTTATACCGGTGATAAAATTCCAGCGACTGCTGCAATTTCAGGCAGGCAACAAATCTCTGGGCCCCAGGGGTGTCATCTACCGATTGAAAGTCACGGGCAAAGTAAGCCATCGATCAAGGGCTCCCAAACAGATCTGCCAGGGTAGTTTAGTATGCTGGGAAAATGCCATCAACGACATAGGCTGATACCTTGTCAAGCGCCCCAGCTAGTCCACCATGATGTTTAAACCCCTCGATCTAAAATGGCTCCTCGCAAGCAAACCCAGTCAATTTACCAGCTCAAAATCACGCTCAGGGGCTCCCGGCCACCGATTTGGCGGCGGGTGCAGGTGCGCAGCGATGTCACCCTGGGCCATTTGCACTGGGTCATTCAGCACGCCATGGGCTGGATGAGTTCCCATCTCCATGCCTTTACCATTAACGGGGTCGACTACGGAGCCCCCATGGCTGACATGGGCTTTGATGAGATGGAGATGCGTGACCAGGAGTCGGTCAAGTTAAGCAAAGTCATTCCAGGCGAGACCTTTAAGTTCTCATACACCTATGACTTTGGGGACAGCTGGGATCATGACATCTTGGTTGAAAAGGTGCTGGCCGCCGAGCCCGACGCCAGCTATCCCGTTTGCATTAAGGCCAAGCGCGCCTGCCCCCCCGAAGACTGTGGCGGGGTCTGGGGCTATCGGGATTTTCTAGACGCGATCCAATCGGCCGACCACCCTGAGCACGAGGAAATGCTCGAATGGGTAGGCGGGTACTTTGACCCAGAGGAGGTTGACCTGGCTGAGATCAACCAGTTGTTAAAGACAATCCCGAGTAATACGGCCAAGTTTGAGGGCTAGGAACGCTCCGCCGAGGGGCTCGAGGCTTGTGCCATCGGTCAATCCACGATGCGCCCGGCCTCGACGGTCAGAATTTGCGATGACGTCATCCACTGGCTGCCAAAGGCCCCCAGGTGGGTCGTGGTGATAATGGTTTGAAACCGGTCTTGAATCGCCTCTAGCAGCTGGTTTTGGCGACTGAGATCGAGTTCGGCCAAGACATCGTCGAGCAAGAGCAGGGGCGGTTCGCCAATTACCTCATCGATCAGGTGCAACTCCGCCAGCTTCAGGGCCAGCACCAGGGTACGCTGCTGCCCTTGGGAGCCGTACTGGCGGCTGGGGGTCTCGTTAATGGCGAACTCAATGTCGTCGCGGTGGGGGCCAACCAGGGTGGTGCGCTGGTGCTGCTCTGCGATCGCCCGCTGCTGGATCTTCTCCAAAAAGCTGCCCTGAATCACCGCCGGGTCGTCTTCGACCAGGGGCACATTGGGCTGGTAATGAATCTGCAAGTCTTCTCGCTGGCCGCTAATCGCCTGGTGCCACTGGTGGGCGATGGGGGCAAGGCGGGCGATCGCCCTGGCCCGACGACGCATGACGCGGGTCCCCAGGGCCGCCAATTGGGCATCCCACAGGGCAAACTCGGTGGCATCGATGGCGGGGCCAGACTCCCCCGAGTCATCCCCATAGGATTGTTTAATCAGGGCGTTGCGCTGCTTGAGTACCTGGTTGTACTGGCTCAAAATGTGGGCGTAGATCGGCTCCAGCTGAATCAGCAGCGTATCGAGCCAGTCCCGCCGTTCCCCCGGCCCGCCCCGCACCAGGTCAAGATCCAAACTCGAAAACTGCACGGCGTTGAGGGTGCCGAGAAAGTCGAGCTGCCGCCGCAGCTTTTCGCCGTTGAGAATGGCCGTGCGCCGCCCCGCCTGGCGCAGCACCAGGGAGAGGTCGGCGAGGCCCAGATCCCGGCGCACCGAGGCGCTAATTTGGGCCACGGGCTGGTCTTGCTGCACCAGATCGCGATCGCGGCTGGTGCGGTGCGACTTGAGGGTTGCCAGTAGCTCCACCGCCTCCAGCAGGTTCGACTTACCCTGGGCATTTTCGCCCACCAAAATGGTTTTGGCAGCGGCAAAGTCGATCTGCTGCTCGCCATAGTTGCGAAAGTGCCGGAGCGATAGATGGGTGAGGTACAAGGGGGTGAAGGAGCTGAACTGGGTTTAGGATACAGGACAGCGAGAAAGGCTGGGGCTGGGCGATCGCTCCTTGCCAACTATGCAGCGGCCTAGGGCACGATCTTTTGATCGGCTGCGGGCTATGGTAAAAAGGTAACCTGTTCCCCAAAAGCCAATTGAGCCATGGCATTTGACCTCTACCAACTGGATAGCGCAGAGTACGAAGAGGCTGAAGAGCTGCTCGATGAGTATATCGAGCAGGTCATTCATCTCTTTGCCGAGTCACCCGAAGGGCAGCCCTATGGCGAAGAGCAGCCAGACTTAGGTGGCTGGATCGGGTCATTTCTCAGCTATGGCTATCGCTACGAAGGGTTTACCCTACCGCACATGACCAGGGCCAACGTAGATCTTGTCATGGACGAGATCCTACCCCGAAAAATCACCGTGATGGCCGCATCCGAGGCAGAAGATGCTGTCCCTGAATTGATGGCGTTTTGGTCTTTTTTGCAGCGGGAATATGCTCTTGAGAATGCCGGTGATATCCTTACCTACCTGACCAGCATCAAACACAAGTTCCCTCAGTGGATGGTCGACCCTGCCAGAGCTGGCATGGCCAAAGGCTTTATGATGGGGGGTATGCAGGCGGGGTTTGACATGACCACCCAGGAAGGCATTACTGAATTTCAGATGGCTTATAACAGTCGGCTTCTAGCAGAGCAGGCAGACAGTTCATTCATGGGACAACTGGGGGGAGCGCTGAATCAACTATTGAGCGGGGGCACTACGGGTCTACCGGCCAACCGAAAATCTAAAGCCAAAAAGCAGCCCAACACAAAGGGGTTTGGCGGTGGCGGCGATGCTGAAACTGGGAGTAAAAAGAAAAAGAAAAAGCGGTGAACCCCGTCGCGAATATGGCTACTCTATTGTGAATCTGGCAGCCAAGTTTCTCCTGCGCTACCGTCACTAGAGCAACTCTGAAACCTATGCCGATGGAGCTACCAAAATTTCAGAACGAGGCCCTGCTGCGACAGGCCCTGACCCACAGCAGCTATGCCAACGAACATCCCAGCGAATGCCCCGACTACGAGCGGCTAGAGTTTTTGGGCGACAGCATTCTGGAGTTTGTGGTGCGCGACCTGCTGTTTGCCCGCTATCCCGACCTTAACCAGGGAGATCTGTCAAAACGAGCCGATGTTTTGGTGGATGAGTCGCGCCTGGCTGAACTGGCGGTTCAACTGAACATTCCCCCTCAAATCCGTCTAGGGGTAGGCGCTCAAGCAGAGCGAAACAACCCCAGCGTCCAGGCGGATGTCTTTGAGGCAGTGATGGGAGCCTACCATCTGGATGCTGGCATTACCGTCGCCTATGCCTACGTGAAATCTATTTTTGAGCCGCTGGTTGATCGTGTCTATGAGCCATGGGTGACTGACCCGGTGACAGCACTTCAGGAATTTGTGCAGGCCAATTGGGGCGGGACGTTGCCCAACTATGTGGAAGTAGAGCGATCTGGCCCTGACCACGCCAAGGTCTTTGTCTATGAAGTCCAGGTGGCGGAGAAAAGCTATGGCACTGGCCAGGGCAACAGCATCAAAGAAGCCCGCAAACAGGCGGCGATCGCAGCATTAAGGAACCTAAAAGCATGAAAGCAGCAATTTTGGGCTGTGGGTATGTGGGTACAGCGGTGGCCCGACTGTGGCGGAGTCAGGGAATCACCGTGACCGCCACCACGACCCGGCCAGAGCGGGTCAGCGATTTGCAGACGGTGGCCAATGCCGTACAGGTGGTCAGCGGGTCCGATCGCGCGGGCCTGGCCAAGCTCCTGGCATCGCAAAACACCCTACTGATCTGCGTCGGGGCCGGTCGCCAGGCCAGCTACGAAGAAACCTACCTGAATACCGCCAAAACTGTGGTTCAGGCCCTCG
>JAIXUR010000501.1 GCA_027483425.1 Cyanobacteriota bacterium
CTGATTCGGCAGGGGTTAGTCAACAACATCAAGGCGGCGAAAAAACTGATTCAGCACAATGACCCCAGTGTGTGGGACGTGCTGGAAGAGGTGATTGAAAGCCACCCGGTGATGCTGAACCGAGCCCCGACCCTGCACCGTCTGGGCATTCAGGCCTTTGAGCCAATTCTGGTAGAAGGGCGGGCGATTCAGCTGCACCCGCTGGTGTGTCCGGCCTTTAACGCTGACTTTGACGGTGACCAGATGGCGGTGCACGTGCCCCTGTCCCTGGAGGCACAGGCGGAGGCCCGGTTGCTGATGCTGGCCTCGAACAACGTGCTGTCTCCCGCTACGGGCCAGCCCATCATTACCCCATCCCAGGATATGGTGCTGGGCTGTTACTACCTCACGGCGGAGAACCCCAACGCCAGTAAGGGCGTCGGCCACTACTTCTCCGGCATGGATGACGCCATTATGGCCTACGAGCAGGGCATAGTAGACCTCCATGCCAAGGTGTGGTTACGGTTTGACGGCGAAGTGGATTCTGACCAGCCCAAGACCTCGGCACCGGAGCGGATGGAGTCCGAAGACGGCACGATCACGGAAATTTACCCCGATCGCCGGGTGCGTCTAGACAGCGAGGGCAATCTGATCTCCCAGTACATCAAAACTACCCCAGGCCGCATTATCTACAACAAGGCGGTCCTTGACGCGATCGCAGGCTAGGGGCCATCTAAACCCACCACCACGGCACGAATATCACCATTACACAAGGGCAAAGACCTATGGCTGAGCAAGGGGCACCCCAATCCTCCCTGACCTTTCGGAACCGGATTATTGACAAGAAGCAGCTCAAAAAGCTGATCTCCTGGTCATTTACCGAGCACGGTACTGCTCGTACCTCCCAAATGGCTGACCGCATTAAGGAGCTGGGCTTTAAGTACGCCACCCGAGCTGGGGTCTCTATTAGCGTAGAAGACCTCCAGGTGCCTAAAGAAAAGAAGAAGATGCTGGCCGCCGCCGAAGAAGACATTCGCATTACCGAAGAGCGCTACACCCGCGGTGAAATCACCGAGGTGGAGCGTCTGACCAAGGTAATCGACACCTGGAACGACACCAGCGAAGAGCTGAAAGACCAGGTGGTGAAGAACTTCAAGGAAAACAACCCGCTCAACTCGGTGTACATGATGGCCTTCTCGGGGGCCCGGGGAAATATCTCCCAGGTGCGCCAGCTGGTGGGCATGCGGGGTCTGATGGCTAATCCCCAGGGGGAGATCATTGACCTCCCCATTAAGACCAACTTCCGCGAGGGGCTGACGGTTACCGAGTACGTGATCTCCTCCTACGGGGCGCGCAAGGGGCTGGTCGACACCGCCCTCCGCACCGCCGACTCGGGCTATCTGACCCGTCGCCTGGTGGACGTATCCCAGGATGTGATTATTCGGGAGCACGACTGCGGTACCACGCGGGGTATCCCCCTGCGCAGTATGACCGACGGTGAGCGGGTGCTGATTCCCCTTGAAAACCGCCTGCTGGGCCGGGTGGTGTCCGAGGATGTTATCCATCCCCAAACCGGCGAGGTGCTGCTTGCCAAAGATCATCCGGTTTCCCCGGAGACAGCGGAGAAGCTGGCTGAGGCTGGCGTTGAAGGTGTGGTGGTGCGATCGCCCCTCACCTGCGAAGCCACCCGCTCCGTGTGCCGCCTGTGCTATGGCTGGAGCCTGGCGCACTCCGATATGGTTGACCTAGGTGAGGCCGTAGGCATTATCGCGGCCCAGTCCATCGGCGAGCCCGGCACCCAGATGACCATGCGAACCTTCCACACCGGCGGTACCTTTACCGGCGAAGTGGCTCCCCGCATCCGGGCGACCAAGGATGGCACGGTGAAGCTGCCCAAGAATCTGAAGACCCGTAGCTTCCGCACCCGCTACGGTGAAGATGCCCTGATGCTGGAGTCGAACGCCGACATCATCATCGACGGCAGCGGTAAGAATAAAACCGTCTCGCTGCCCCAGGGCACCATTCTGTTTGTGAATGAAGGCGAGACCGTTCAAAAAGAACAGCTGCTAGCCGAGTTGCCCTCCGCCGGGCGCACCCGCAAGGTGACTGAAAAAGCGACCAAAGACGTGACCTCTGACCTGTCCGGAGAGGTCAAATTTGCCGGCCTGGTGCAGGAAGAAAAAACCGACCGTCAGGGCAACACCACCCGCTTAGCCCAGCGGGGCGGCCTGCTGTGGGTACTCGCCGGGGATGTGTACAACCTGCCCCCCAGCGCAGAACCCGTGGTCCGCAACGGCGACTACACCCAGGCGGGCGATACCCTGGCCGAAACCAAGCTCACCACTGAGCGCGGCGGCCTAGTGCGCCTACCCGAGGCCGACGACGAAAAGGGCACCCGTGAGGTTGAAATCATCACCGCCTCGGTGATGCTCGATCAGGCCCACGTGCGCAAAGAACACGGCCAGGGTCGGGAACACTACTTCATTGAAACGGCCCACGGTCAGCGGTTCTCCCTCATTGCGACTCCTGGGGCGAAGGTCACCAGCGGCCAAGTGATTGCTGAGCTCGAAGATGATCGCTTCCATACCCAAACCGGGGGGATCGTCAAGTTCTCTGGCGTCGACGTGGCCAAAAAAGGCAAGGGCAAGCAGGGCTACGAAGTCGTACAGGGCGGCACCCTGCTGTGGATTCCTGAGGAGGCCCACGAGGTCAACAAGGACATCTCTCTGCTGATGGTGGAAGACGGCCAGTACCTGGAAGCGGGTACCGAGGTAGTCAAAGACATCTTCTGCCAGAACAGCGGCGTGGTCGAAGTCACCCAAAAGAACGACATTCTGCGGGAGATCCTGATCAAGCCCGGCGACATTCACATGGTGGATGCCCCCGAGGATGTCATGGACCGCGACGGCACCCTGGTTAATGCTGGGGAAGAAGTGATGCCGGGGCTGGTAGCCGACGCCCTCCGCTACGTGGAATACGTGGAGACCCCCGATGGCCCAGCGCTGCTCCTGCGTCCCGTGGAAGAGTACGTGGTGCCCAACGAGCCCGCCGTACCCAGCCAAGACTCCGCCGCCGATGCCACCGGCTCCATCCGGCTCCGTGCCATTCAGCGCATCCCCTTCAAGGACGGGGAACGGGTGAAGTCGGTGGACGGCGTTGAGCTCCTGCGCACTCAGCTGGTGCTCGACATCGAAGATGAATCGCCCCACGTGGTAGCGGATATCGAGCTGGTACCCGACGACGACGATGTGGACCTGATGCGCTTGCAGATGGTGGTGCTCGAGACCCAGGTGATTCGCCGCGATGTCGTGGCCGACCAAACCCAGGGCAGTACCCTGACCCGTCTCTTGGTGGAAGAGGGGCAACAGATTGAACCAGGCGCCGTCGTGGCCCGTACCGAAATTCTCTGTAAAGAGGCGGGCGAGGTGCGGGGGATTCGCGAAGGTCAGGAAGCGGTACGCCGCCTGCTGGTGGTTCGGGATTCCGATCGCATGCAGGTTGACCTGGGCAGCCAGGCGCCAGGGGTGAAGGCGGGCGATCTGGTGGTCGCTGAAACCGAGCTGGCCCCCGGCACTAACACCGCTGAGTCGGGACAAGTCACCAAGATTGAAGGCAATGTGGTGACCCTGCGCCATGCCCGGCCCTACCGGGTGTCTACCGGAGCTGTGCTACACATTGAAGACGGTGACCTGGTGCAACGGGGTGACAACCTAGTGCTGCTGGTATTTGAGCGGGCCAAAACCGGGGATATCATCCAGGGTCTGCCCCGCATTGAAGAACTGCTGGAGGCCCGTAAGCCCAAGGAGGCCTGCATTCTGTCTGAGCGCCCCGGCAATGCCCAGGTGGTGTACAGCGACGACGAGACCGTGGAGGTCAAGATCATTGAAGACGACGGCGTGGTCACCGAGTACCCCGTCAGTCCTGGCCAAAACGTGATTGTCTCCGATGGCCAGCGGGTCGGCACCGCTGAGCACCTCACCGATGGCCCCGCAAACCCCCACCAGATTCTGGAGGTGTTCTTTAAGTACAACCTCAGCCTCGGACAGGGCATTCACGAGGCGGCGATGGGGGCACTCCAGAAGGTGCAGTCGTTCCTGGTGAACGAGGTGCAGTCCGTGTACCAGTCCCAGGGCATCGAGATTTCCGACAAGCACACCGAGGTGATTGTGCGGCAGATGTCGTCGAAGTGCCGCATTGACGACGGCGGTGACACGACCATGCTGCCCGGCGAACTGGTGGAAATCTACCAGGTGGAGCAGGTGAACGAGGCCATGGCCATCACCGGCGGAGCCCCGGCAGAATACACGCCGGTACTGCTGGGGATTACGAAGGCCTCCCTCAATACCGACAGCTTCATTTCCGCCGCCAGTTTCCAGGAAACCACCCGGGTGCTAACGGAAGCGGCCATTGAAGGCAAGTCTGACTGGCTACGGGGCCTGAAGGAAAACGTCATTATTGGGCGTTTGATTCCGGCCGGTACGGGGTACAACGCCTACGAAGAGGCCCCGGCCCCAGAAATCGACTCGGTCTACGAGTCGGCCATTCTAGACGATGACATGGTCTTGCAGGACGTGGTGCTGGACGATTTCACCGCCCGCAGTTACGACCTGGAGGGCAACCTCACCATGCTCAACGACGATGAAATGATCGGCGGCATGTCGGTGGAAGATGGTATCCCGCGCGGCAACGGCGACTTCCCTGGGCTGGGGAATGGTGCCGACCTAGAGGATGACGATCTGCTGATCGACGATCAAACCGCATCCCTATAGATAGGTTTCTAGGGATAGGTTTCTAGGGCGATCGCGCTAAATCCCCCGGCTGATCTCGGTCAGTCGGGGGATTTATTATGTCCACCCCTGTCCTGGGGCTTAAACTATACCTAAGAGGGAGGTAGCGCAGGTGGTTGCGGATCGGCTTTGCCGGTCTGAGGAAAGTCCGGGCTCCCGAAAGACCAGACCTGCTGGGTAACGCCCAGTGCGGGCAACCGTGAGGAGAGTGCCACAGAAACATACCGCCGATGGGAAGGTAGAAGGCAGAAGGCAGAAAACCATTTCATCCTTTATCCTTCATCCTTTCACAGGTAAGGGTGCAAGGGTGCGGTAAGAGCGCACCAGCAGCATCGAGAGGTGCTGGCTCGGTAAACCCCGGTCGGGTGCAAGGTCAAGGGGCAAGGTTGGTCTTTTTCCAGCCCCGTCGTTACGTGCCGCACGAGGCGTTTGGTAACAAACGTCCCAGATAGATAACCGCCCCCCCGGTAACGGGGGAACAGAACCCGGCTTATGTCTACCTCCTTCCCCCCCTCTTGGCCTGATTCAGTCGGTAAGCCTAATTAATTGTTAAGAAGGGGTTTGGGGGCTGCGCCCCCAGGCAGGGGGTTTCACCCCCTCCACCCCCACCAGCATCTTTAAGTTTAATTACGCCCAGCTACTTGCCTGTGATGGCCTGATTGACCGTGACCGATCTACCGTTGCCCCGACAGCTCCAGCTTCAACGTTGTGTGCAAAGGCTGGGGCTGCCCAACCCTATTGCCCTGGCTCGCCTCGACCAGGCGCTCACCCACAAGTCTGCCGACGCCGTCTACAACTACGAGCAGCTGGAGCTCTTGGGAGATGCCGTCCTGCGGCTAGCCGCTACGGAGTGCCTGCAGGAGGCCTGGCCCAACGCGTCGGTGGGAGAGCTGTCGGCGGTACGGTCCGTGCTGATTAGCGATCGCACCCTGGGCCAACTGGCCCAGGACATGGGATTACGCCCCTACCTGGTGGTGGGTGCTGGCCTGACCGCCGGGCCCAGCCACCTCGCCGATGCCCTAGAGGCGGTGGTAGCGGTGCTTTATTTAGAAACCCATAGCCTGGGGCCGGTGCGAGCTTGGCTAGACAAGCCTCTCCACCAGTTGGCCACGGCGGTACAG
>JAIXUR010000217.1 GCA_027483425.1 Cyanobacteriota bacterium
GTGGGTACGGTGCGGGTGATTCCGGCGGATTAGGGCCGGGGGCTATCGGCTGAATCTAGGAGAATTCTGGCAACAAAAATACCGAAGAATTTTGATTCCTGGCCAGGGCACAGGGCTCCGCGCCCCTACCGGGGGTATCTTCTTTCCCAGAAATCTCCCTACTTCTTGGCCTTGGGATCGGGGAGGTTGCGGGGGGGGATCGCGCGGCCTTTGTAAAATTGACGTTCTAAACGGCCCAGGCCGGCCCAGGCTGTGGCGCTACCCAGGGGCAGGATCGCGAGCAGACTGGCGACGAGCCCCGTCAGGCTACCCGTGGCAACGGCAACGGGAATCAGCGACCAGCCTAGGGCACTGAACCCGAGCAGGCCCCAGCGCAGGGCCTGAAGGCGGCGGAGGGCGGTGCGGCAGCTGTGGCAGTGCTGGGTGTGGGAGTGGTAGCGGTCGAGCAGGGCCTCGGTGGTCAAGGCGGGGCCTAGGCTCTGGCCTGGGAAGGGGTCGGCCTCGAAGGTGCTAACCCAGTTGCGAAAGGCCAGCACGTAGCGATCGGCCTGGGTCGGTAGGTAGCAGGCCTGGGCATAGGGTTGACCTAGTTTCTCCAGCTGACGCTCCTGGAGGTGGAGAAAAATTTGGTCGTCTTCGAGGACGCCGTTGTTGCCAATGTGGCTAAACCATCGCGGGGTAAGGCCCAGAATGGTGGCGGGCAGCTTTGAGGAAAATTTGAAGGGAAAGCGGGCAAACAGGCGACACTCACCCTTACGTATGGGGGTGGCGTAGACCACGGTCAGGGTGCGCCCAAACTGCTGGGAGGTGAGGTCGTGGTACATCAACGCTGGGGCGATGAAGGTGGTGTGCTGGCTGCCCAAGGTGCCCTTGCGGGGGCCTTCGGGCCACAGGCCTTGAAACCCGGCTTTGCCCGATTCCACCACCTCCATGACCATGGGGGCCGCGTTTTCTCGCTTGCCCACGGTTTTGTGGTGGGTGTAGGGAATGTGGCTGGCGTCCAGCACATTTTCAAGCAGGGTGAGGGCGTCGTAGGGCAGATCGCGAAAGGTGTTGAGCATGACCCAGCCGTCGGGCTCGGCGTCGACGGGGCCGATGATCGGTACCTCCACGAGGGGGGCATTGTCGGCCTGGCCGGGGTAGACAAACAGCAGCCCCTGGCGCATCGCCGTGGGCAGGGCCAGGGCACAGGCCCGCGCCGACTGGTGCGCCCCGGTATCGATCGGCTGTTGGGGAATGTGGGTGCAGGCCCCGTCCCCAGCGAAGGCCCAGCCGTGGTAGGGGCATTCCAGCTCGCCGTTTTCATTCACCCGGCCCTCGGAAAGGGGGGCGAGGCGATGGGGGCATTGGTCTTCAAATACGCGCCAGGCCTTCCCCTTGGGGTCCCACCAGATGACGATGCCCCGGTCGAGCAGGGTGAAGCGGGTGGGGCGAGCGGGGTCGAGGTCGTCCAGGTAGGCGACGGGGTACCAGGCCTCTGCCCAGTCAAATCGATCGGGGTCGGGGCCTCCGGCGGGGAGCGGGGAGGCAGCGGCCGTGGACTGGGGGGCGATCGCAAGGGAGGTCATGGGCTAAGTCCGGGCAGTAAAGCATTCTCTTTACATTTTGCAACATTTTTCGGCGTCTAGGCGGCGGGCCACTCCCACTCCCTGGCCAGTGACTTGCGATTACGCCGGGTCTTTCGGTGACTTTGCCGGTGACTCTTTTGGTGACGGCGGCTGACGAATCGGTAGGGGAATCCACTGAGGTGATGCACTGACGTCATCGATGCTAGGGGCGAGCAGCCGCCAGTCGGCTTGGGTGCTGCCCCGTTGCAGGTAGATATCAAACGCTCTCACTTGGCGGCGTTGGGACGAGGTGAGACCGCCGCCTTTGAGGTGGTAGGTGCCCACCACCTCGACAACAGGTTGATTGTCTAGGCTGGTCCAGTGATGGTCGCGAATGCGAATGCCGCTGACCTGGGCTAACCCGGCCGCCCCGGCGGCGGGGGCGAGTTCACGGTAGAGAATAGTCTGGGTTTGGGTCAGGGTTTGGGCGATCGCGCCTTCGATCACCGCCCTGGGCGGTCTGGGGTTGACTAATCCGCACCCCCACAGCGCGAGACACAGTACCAGCAGCACTACCCCTCGGATAGGTCGAATCGATGCTATGAACCCCATGGGGCATCCCCTTCAGATTTAGACTTGCCCTGGCTGAATTCGCCCTGGCCGATGGCCGGTGCACGGCATTAGGATCATACTATCGATGCCATCCTCGCCGCCGTCTGCCAGTACTAGCGGCCTGATTTAGCCCATTACTCAGGGCCAGCGATGAAGACGGGTGCTCGATGAGGGTCGGGCGGTGGCAGGGAAAGCTAAACTAGAAAAACTCCTTGATCTCAGGAGACCGCCCCATGGTCGCTGAACGGCAAACCCGACCCACTAGCCTATATACCCAGGATTTTGTCGCCTGGGTAGAGCAGACCGTGGCCCAGTTGCAAGCCCACGACTTTGACCACGTCGATTGGGAGAATTTAATTGAGGAAGTGGCTGATATGTCGCGGCGAGAGCGCAGACGCCTAGAAAGCAATCTCATCGTGATTCTGCTGCATCTGCTGAAATGGCAATACCAACCCGACCGCCGCACGGGTAGCTGGAAGAGCAGCCTGCGAGAACATCGCCGCTGGGTTAACCGCGATCGCCAAGATTCTCCCAGTTTGCAGCCCTACCTAGAGGATAGTTTTAGTGAATGTTACAGCAATGCTCGCGACCAGGCCGCCGATGAAACTGGGCTAGAGGTGGATTGCTTCCCTCTGATCTGCCCCTACAGGATTGAACAAGTGCTGAACCCAGATTTTTTGCCCCAGTAGATTGCCTGGTATAGTCGTAGCCCTCACCCTGAGAACGTTGCCCTCAGGGACTATAGGTATCCCAACGGAACTCGAGGCTGGATCTCGTTCAGGGGATCTCGTGCAAACCTCTACTTCAGAGTGCGTGGGTCAAGGGCATCCCGTAGGCCATCGCCGAGGAGATTAAAGGCCAGGGAGGTAATCACAATTAAAATGGCCGGGGGCCATACCAGCCAGGGCTGGAGCACCAAAATCGAGGCGTTGGTTGCCAGGGTGAGCATGTTACCCCAGGAGGCATCGGGCTGCTGAATGCCTAAGCCAATAAAGCTCAGTACCGCCTCCGCCAGAATAAAGCTCGGGATCGCCATGGTGGCGGCAATAATGCCGTAGGTCGCCGTTTGGGGCAGGACATGGCGGGTAATGATGTACAGGGGTCGCCCCCCCATCACCCGGCTGGCCTGGACAAAGTCTTGCTCTTTAATCGAGAGCACCTGGCCCCGAATCACCCGAGCCAGGCCCGCCCAGCCCACCAGCGACGTAATCAGAATAATTAACAAGAACCGCTGGGTGCTCGAGATACCCGCCGGCAGCACCGCCGCCAGGGCCACCAGCAGGTAAATACTGGGGATGGTCATCAGCACCTCGACCAGGCGCATCAATACCGCATCCACAGCGCCGCCAAAGTATCCGGCCAGCCCTCCCACCAGCATGCCGAGGGGAAAGGAGATGGCGATGCCAATCAGCCCGACGCTGAGGCTGACCCGGCTGCCGTGGATGAGACGACTGAGCTGGTCACGGGCCTGCTCATCGGTGCCCAGCAGGTTGAGCTTCCCTGGCCCAGCGGTGTCAAACAGGGTCAGTCGGCCCTGGTCGTTGCGGTGAAAGATGCGAATGGCCGAGGGCTGGGTGCGATCGACAATGATCTCTCGCTTCCCGGTCTCCAACTGCACTGGCCCCTGGGTGGTGGGATAGACATGGGGAAAAAACTTACCCGTGTCGGCGTCGCGCCAGTACACCTGGGTGGGTGGCAGCAGCGACCCATTGGGCTGGGCATCGTAGGGGCTATAGGGGGCAAAAAAGCCGGCCCCCAGGGCCACGGTGTAGAGGGCGATGAGTAGGATCGCCCCCAGCTGAGCCAAACGATTGGTTTTAAGCTTGCGCCACCAGGTCATAGGCTGAATCAGGTGTGGATTACGGTGTGCTTGTGTTCGTTCTCCACCATAAACACATTTGAGTAGAGGTTAGCAATGATTTGCTTGCCGTCCTGGGTCAGCGCCAAATAACGCAGCCCGTCTTCAATGTAGGGCGTCACCACATTCCAGTAAAACTTGGGGTAGTTGGTGCGCAGATCGCCGGGGTGTTCGTAGCCCAGGTGTTTATTTTGGCCGGTTTCCTCAAACTCGTAGAACAGGGCGGCAATTTTTTTCAGGTAGCGGGGGTCGCTGAGCTGGCCGATCAGGTCGGCGGCCCGCACCAGCCCAGGGAAGTTCTGGGTATCCTGGTGGTCTTCTTCCTTCGGCACCGGAAACCGAGTCAGCTCGATGTTCTGCTTGATGATTTCGGACTCAATCACGGGGTTGTTGCCAAACCGCTCTTCGATGAACTGTTTGCCCCGGTCGACATGGTACGGGGTGAGGGAGGCATCGGAGGCTCCTGGCGACAGCATCACCATTTCATCGCCCTGGCCAGTGGAGTAGAGGTGATTGCGATCTTGGTCAGCCCGACAGACCCCTTTGACATAGCCAATGTCGTGACAAACGAGGGAAATAATGAAGTGCATCCAGTCTTTGCAGGTGACGCCCCCCTCCCGAATCTGCTTGCCCCGCAGAATCTCTTGGCCAACGAGGGCCACCAGTATGGTGTGCTCAACGTTGTGATAGAGGGCATCGCTGTTGGCAATGTTTTCGAGAGCCATGCTGCCTGCCCAGACAATAATGTCTTCGTAGTCGGGGTTTTGGCCGCCGTAGGTGCGGTGGTACCCGACTCGCAGCTGATCGACAAAGTCACTGATGAGGATTTCGGTGGCGTTAAACATTCCCAAGACCTGCCTTACTCTTTACTTAAAGTCAAGCCGGTACCGTTGAACCGGCGTCAGCCGTGAGCATGAAAGCTGGCGGAGAGCAGTGACGACTGGGTAGAAGCGACTTCCACCGTAGATTACTTGCTATTACACCAAACCTTTACCGTCTGAGAGTGTGATTTGCAGCAGTTAAGCCAGTGAGATGATCCGTATCAGACTCGCACAAATCTCTATAGCCTTGAGAACATAAGCGATCCCGAGGATGGCAAACTTTGGGCCATAATGGGTAAGGAAACATTTCGTAATGTTTTGCTGCCCGTTATCATCCGTTGTCGCCCCTCTGAGGATAGGACTTTGCAGGATCTCCATTCGCCCCAATCCTTAGGGACTCCAGAGGAGACTCCGGAGTCGGTCTCCCCGGCCAGTGCCCCTACCCCCTACACCGACGCCTACGCGGCCCCCTACGCTGACGGATCCCCTGGGGCGCGGGAGGGCAATCGTTGGTCTGGGGTACTGCTCGGTCTGGGGGCGGGGGTACTGTTGACCCTCGGGGGCAGTCGCCTGCTGGGTGGGCCAGCGGCGGCCCCACCGGAGGCGACCGCCCCGATCGCGACCACAGCCACCCAAACGGTGACGGTGGCCACGGTCGCACCCACAGCGGTGGCCGACCTGCTGGCCATTAACGGCACGGTGCAGGCCATTGACCTGCTTTCCATTTCGCCCCAGGTGAATGGCCTGCAAATTCGCCAGGTGCTGGTGCGGGAGGGGGACACGGTGAGCGCTGGCCAGGTACTGGCGGTTTTGGATGATGCCACGCTCCAGGCCGATATTCGCCAGGCCCAGGCCCAGCTGATGGTGGCCCAGGCCGAGGTGACCCAGGAGCGGGCGGCTCTGGCCCAGGCCCAGGCCAATCTAGCAGAGGCCCAGCAAAACCTAGAACGGACGCGATCGCTGGCCGAACGCGGGGCCATCAGCCAGCAGGAATTGACCA
>JAIXUR010000151.1 GCA_027483425.1 Cyanobacteriota bacterium
CAATGTCGGCCATGGGGCTAACTTTGCAGTAGTGCTGGTGGCTACAGGCGAGCAGCGGATTGGGCCCGTGCCCCTCTGGGCCGGCCATCAGCGTCGCCGCCAGGTTCAGGAGGTCAGATACCACGGCGCTGGCGGTCGGGCCTTCCCCGGCCCCAGGGCCAAAGAACATCACCTGACCGATGGGGTCGCCCTCGATCAAAATAGCGTTGTACACGTCGTTGACCGAGGCCAGGGGGTGGCTCTCGGGCACCAGGGTGGGGTGCACCCGCAGCTGTAGCTGATCCAGCGCCTGCCCGGCGGTCTCGTCAAACTCGCCATCGCGGCGGGCGATCGCCAGCAGCTTAATCACAAACCCCAGGCGGTTGGCGTAGGCAATGTCGGCGGCGGTGACCTGGCGAATGCCCTCGCAGTAGACCTCCGACAGCTTAATCCGGCCCCCAAAGGCCAGGGAAGCCAGAATCGCAATCTTGTCGGCGGCATCGAGGCCGTCCACATCCGCCGAGGGGTCGGCCTCAGCGTAGCCCAGGCGCTGGGCATCGGCCAAAATCGCGTCAAAGTCGCCCCCCTCCCGCTGCATGCGGGTGAGGATGTAGTTGGTGGTGCCGTTGATGATCCCCGTCACTGCGTGGATGCGGTTCACCCCCAGGGCCTGCTTCAGGGGTTGAATGACCGGAATGCCGCCCCCCACCGCCGCCTCTAGCAGCACGTAGACCCCGGCTTCGTTGGCGGCGGTAAAGATTTCGTCGCCGTAGCGGGCAATCACCGCTTTGTTGGCGGTGACCACATGCTTACCGTGGGCAATGGCTTTGAGAATGAGCGATCGCGCCGGCTCGAGGCCCCCCAGCACCTCCACCACCACATCCAGGCTGGGGTCCGTCACAATCCCCTCCAGGTCGGTGGTCAGGCGATCGCTGGCAATGGCCACCGGTCGCGGCTTATCCAGGGTTCGCACCCCCACCCGAGCCAGCTCTATCTGCCCCACTAGGGGATGGCGATGGGCCGGGTCGAGCAAAATCTTGGCCGTTCCCGATCCCACCGTTCCCAGCCCGAGCAAACCGACACGCATAACCAATGGCTTGAGTCCCCTAACCGCGATCGCTATGCCCAATTGTAAAGGGATTGTTGCCCCCATTGACGCCCTCTTGATGCCCCCTTGAAACCCTGAGAGGACGTCCCTCCCATGGAGGCAAAAAAAAGGAAGGGTTCAAACCCTTCCTTTTTAAGGATGTTTTTACGATCACCATGGCCGTTGCAGAGGCAAACGACCTGTGGGTTCTACCGCGAGCGATCGCGGCCCAAAACCTACGGAATCCTAACCCTAGTAGGTTTCCACGTGCCAGCGGTGGTCCTTCTTCATCTGCTTGCGGAACTCGGTCCAGTCAACGCCTTTCTTCTGGGCGGCCACGCTCATACCCTCATCGATACCGCCTTCCATGCCCTTCAGGCCACACATGTAGGTATGGGTATTGGGCTTCTGCATGAGATCCCAAAGCTCGTCGGCATGCTCACCCACCCGGTGCTGAATGTACATGCGACCCCCCTCAGAGTTCTGTTGCTCGCGGCTGATGGCGTAGGTCAGCCTGAAGTTATCGGGATACTCCTTCTGGATCTGCTCCAGCTCATCTTTGTAGAGGATATTGCCGGTGTAGGGCACCCCAAACACCAACCAGGCCAAGCCCTTGAACTGGTAGTCAGGATTTTTTGCCCGTTCCGCATCCTTAAACATCCGCCACAGGTAGGCCCGGAATGGGGCAATGCCGGTGCCAGTGGCCAGCATGATCACAGTGGCATCGGGGTCGTCGGGCAGCAGCATCTCTTTGCCCACGGGCCCCGTGATCTTCACCTCGCTACCGGGCTCGATGTGGCACAGGTAAGTTGAACAGGTGCCGTAAACGGTCTCGCCCGACTCAGGGTGCTTGTACTCCAGCTGACGCACACAGAGAGACACCGTCTTGTCATCCAGGTTGTCGCCGTGGCGGGTCGAGGCGATGGAGTACAGGCGTAGCTTGTGGGGCTTACCCTTATCGTCGGTACCGGCGGGAATAATGCCAATGCTCTGGCCTTCCACGTAGTGCAGGTTGCCCTCAGACAGATCAAAGGTAATGTGCTGCACAATACCTAATCCGCCCTCTTGAACCAGGGGTTCATTCGACAACACTTTGCCGACATAGGGACTGTTGGGCTTATAGAGGTTAACGGGCACGCTTTCAGCGGCCTTGGGCGCGGCTTGAGTCATGGGCTCTTTCGTGGTTTGGGTGGGCGCAGTCTCGGCTGGGGAACCGGCTTCGGCCGTCGCAACCACAGGCGCAACGATCGGGGTGGGCGTGGCATTGCTGGCGGCACCCACCTCTTCAAGGGGGCGAATGCTCACAATCTTGCCGCCCATGCGGGTGATGCGCTGCATCTCCTGATTCATACGACCGTAGGGCACCGTAATGAACACACTGCCACTCTTGCGAATGGGGGTGCTCATCAGATCGGTTCCTGCGTTTTGGCGCAGACCCTGCACCTCGTATAAAAACAAACGGCTTCCGGCCACAGTACTGGCGTTGCCGCCGCTCACACTTGGATTGTACATATCTAAAATTTAGTGATTCTCTAGACCCAACTAAGTGCAACGGAGACACACCATCATGCCCCGTCGCTGCGATCGCCGATACCACTGGTTTAGGCGGCCCTGCGACCAACCCTAGACAGAACCATCGGAGACACTTTTAGCTTAGGGTATCACTGTAAGACGATGTAATGCCGGGGGCCAAAGACCAGGAGGTCAAAGATTTTGCCAGCCAATGACGACTGACCTCAACGACCTGACGACCTTGACCCTTACCCCAGTCACTGATCGCACTGTAGTTATATTCTCCGTACAAGACTGTATTCCTTGCAGCACCAGACGTTAAGTTAATCTAAAGTCTTGTTTTGTGCCGATCGGCTTCCCAGGGCAAATTCTTAGCCGATCCCCCCACAAAAACTGTTGTGAACGATACTAGCTTCTGATAGGATAAATCTTAATTGCGGTAGAAATACTTATGCTCTGCGCTGGCTCATTGCTGATGGCATCTGAGCTAACTGAGCTAGGTATAGACATAGTCGTTCCTCTCTCTCGAGCGCAATTTGCTTCGGCGGAGCGGGGCTGGTACCTGGGGCATTGGGGCTATCTAGTTCCCCATGGCCAAGACACCTGGAGCTGTCTAGGTGCGCGACCTTCGCAGGTGATTTACCCTCTAGAGCAGTTGTTCTGGGGTTTTAGGGCATCAAGCCAGATTTAGATCACGGTCTAAGGTATGGCGGCTCTCTTGCTGCTTTGCAGCGCTGGATTCTATTTTATAGAAGTTGTTTAGAGGGAACTTAATGATCAACAAGCCGGGCAAAGTAGTTCTAATCGGTGTCGCTGGCGACTCTGGATGCGGCAAATCTACCTTTCTACGCCGACTCAGCGATTTGTTCGGCGCAGAGTTCATGACCGTTATCTGCCTAGACGACTATCACAGCCTCGATCGCAAACAGCGCAAAGTGGCTGGGGTAACCGCCCTCGACCCCAAGGCCAACAACTTTGATCTGATGTACGAACAGATCAAAGCCCTTAAAGACGGCAAGAGCATTGACAAACCCATCTACAACCACGAAACCGGTGAGCTCGACCCCCCCGAGCGGGTTGATCCTAACCGTATCGTCGTGATCGAAGGGCTGCATCCCCTCTACGACGAACGCGTACGCGATCTGATCGACTTCAGCGTTTACCTCGACATCAGCGACGAAGTCAAAATCGCCTGGAAGATTCAGCGGGACATGGCTGAGCGCGGCCACACCTACGAAGACGTGTTGGCCTCCATCAACGCCCGCCGTCCCGACTTTGAAGCCTACATCGATATCCAGAAGCAGTATGCCGATGTGGTCATTCAAATTTTGCCCACCCAGCTGATCCCCAACGACGAAGAGAAGAAGGTGCTGCGGGTTCGCCTGGTTCAGCGGGAAGGAGTCGACGGCTTCGACCCCGTTTACCTGTTCGACGAAGGCTCCACCATCGACTGGATTCCCTGTGGGCGCAAGCTGACCTGCTCCTACCCCGGCATTCGCATGCACTACGGGCCTGATGCTTACTACGGCCACGAGGTCTCGGTGCTAGAGGTCGATGGCCAATTCGATCGCCTCGAAGAGATGATCTACATCGAGAGCCACCTCAGCAATACCTCGACCAAGTACTACGGCGAGATGACCGAGCTCCTGCTCAAGCACCGTGAGTACCCCGGCTCTACCAACGGTAGCGGCTTGTTCCAGGTGCTGGTGGGGCTCAAAATGCGTGCGGCCTACGAGCGCTTGGTGGCCGCCGACCGCGAAGTAGCCACCACGGCCTAGGGTATTCACCCCCTGAGTTTGTCTGGCTTAGAGGTTGTTTGAAAAGGGTTGTCCCAGGTGTAATTTGCCACCAAGAGGACGTAAAAACGCTGAGTTTTGAGGACATTAACCTACGACCTAGGTATAACGTGAAATACTCTTTGGCTTTTCAAACAACCTCTTAATCAAGAGAGGGTATCTATTAAGGTACTCTCTCTTTTTTTTGCCATGGAACTGACCACCCCAGCCCTGCTGTTTCCAGCTATTTCGCTGCTGTTGCTGGCCTACACCAACCGCTTTTTGGTGCTGGCCCAGCTGATTCGCGAGCTCCACAGCTCCGATCGCGATTACTTTCAAAGCATGGTGCGGCGTCAGATTGCCAACCTGCGCCAGCGGATCGCCCTGATCCGGCTGATGCAGGCCCTCGGGGTGTCGAGCTTTATCGTCTGCACCCTGTCGATGCTGGGGCTGTTTGTCGAGCAGGAGTCGCTGGCGGAGGTGCTGTTTGGTCTGAGCCTGTTGCTGCTGGTCGCCTCGCTGCTGACCTCGCTGTACGAAATTGCCATTAGCACCCGGGCGATCGAGGCCGAACTGGCTGACATCGACGCCAAGTGCCGCTACCCCAAGGGCTAGGGGCAGCCTACTGAGTGGTCAAGGTCAGGGTTTGGTTAGGCTCGATCACCACTACCCGTTGGGCAGTCACGTTGCCAATAATGGCTCCGGCTGCGGCACCGCCCAGCACGCTACCGACAGAGACCCGGCCCAAAATGCCTCCCACCGCCGCCCCCCCGACGGCCCCAATGCCAGCGTCGGTCAGAATGGAACCCGTCGTGGTCTCCCGGGGATCTTTGACATCGCGCAGGAGTTCAGAGGTGGCATTCACAGTGTAGACCTGGTTACCGACCTCCACCGAGGTAGCTACGTACTGTAGCCCGCCAGGGGTCGGTTCAAACCGGCCCCGCACAGTAGACCCGGCTGGGATGTTGCGACCATTGAGAGTAGTCGCTGCCCCCACCCGAAGCGATTGTTCAACCGTGGCATCGATATTGAGGTACATAGGTTTGCTGTTGGGGGTCACCACCTGGATGGGCGACGACACAAACAGCTGGGCCTGGGCCACTGAGACTTGCCCTAAGCCCACCACGGGCGTGAGGGTTAAGGCTAAAGCAGCTAGGGAAATTACTTTCATCACAACCTCCAAGGGGGTCTTAAGCATACACCTGCGCCTTGGCCAGACAGGCCGCAGGCTGTGGAAAAATGAGACAAGTATCGCCGAGGAGTCGAGGGTGCACCAAGATATCCGTGCCAAAGTCTGTGAACTCAACCCCTGCGATCGGCCTAGCCAACATCCTGTAGCTACCAGAGGCTGGAACACTCTAAGCTTGAGGACGAGCTGTATTTTTAGATGTTCCTAGCTATTGCCAGGGTCGCTGTTAATGTTGTCTACGGATGTTACGGCTGATGGAATCTACCGCCGAGTACACCTGCGCCGTTTGTGGCGAGTCCAACACCACCTTTGTGGATCTCTCTGCCGGGTTGACCCAGACCTATATTGAAGACTGCCAGGTATGCTGTCGCCCCAATCAGCTCTACATCACCGTCGATGATGTTTCGTTAGACATTGAGATTACCAGCGACTACCTGGAGTGATGAGACCCAGTGCCACCGACGGCTTGGCGAGCAATGCCTCAAGACGCAACAAAAGCCCCCTCCTGGTACCAGGAGGGGGCTGCTGAGCTGTCTTCTTGGTCGATCTAGCCCAGGCTAGAACAGGAACTGGGTTTGCAGGTTGAAGATGAAGATATCGGGGTTACTACTAAAGTTGTTAGGCTGCATGATCCAGTAGACCGAGGGCATGAGGTAAATGTTGCGGTTGATCGGCAAGCGGTAGGCAAACTCCACCTCCTGCTGTCTGCCGCCATCACCGCCGCCCGACACCAGAAACTCGCGTCCGCTGATCACACTAAAGGGAACCAGGTAGGAGATGGTGCCCTGGGCCCCCTCCGCAAACAGGTTGGGAAAGGCTACCCCAAGCTGAAACGATTGGGAATCGACGCTGCCCACATCAGCCCCGTTAATGGCCGAGGTCAGCCCGACATTGCCGTAGCTGTAGCGGCCAAATAACCCGAGCCACTCCAGGGGAGTCCAGTCAAAGTTGACCAAAAAGGTGTTGGCCGGGGCATTGGTCAGCGGGCCGCCAAAGCCATCATCGGCAAAGCCGTAAATGGGCTCGCCGAAGGTGCCACCAATTTGGCCCGAGTTGTTGGGCATGAGGTTAGAGCGGGTGTACAACAGCCGCAGGTTGAAGCCATCAAACGGCTTGAGCCCAATCTGGCCGGTGATGGTGCTCGTCCCACCAAACAGGCCGACGTTGGGATCGGTGGGTGCCTTCTGTCCACCGATAAATTCAGTGTCTTCCGCCAGGTAGCCGACGCGGATATCCAGCCAGTCGGCCACGTTCCATACCCCGATCGCCCCAGTGCCGCGATCGACCGCGTTCACCTGGGTGCCACCGCTGGAGTTAAAGCTGTTGGCCCCGTTTAAGAAGAAGGTGTAACGGTTTTGGTCGAAGTAGGCGTACCAGTTAATGCGGGGGCCGATGTCAAAGCGCAGGCTATTGCCCACCGGAAAGACATAGCTAAACTCGCGCACCACTACGTTGAAGTCTTGGCCTCCGGGCACCCCTGACTGAAACAGAAAGGGGGTGCCATAGGTGTTAAACAAGCCCGCCGAGGCAAAGGTGTTGGCGGGGCCCACGCCAGCGCCGCTAACCAGCTGCAGCTTCAGCAAGTCGGAACCGGTAAAGGAGGTATCGAAGTTGAGCCACAGCAGGCTGCCCACGGTAAGCGCGGGGTTTCTGGTGATGGTGCGCACCACCGGTTCGCCCCCCGGCCCCCGAGCTGCTGAAAAGACATTGTTACCTTCGGCCAGTACGTCACCATTGGCAAAGCCGGTGCTTAGGTTCAAGAAGACTTGGCCTCGCAGCTTGGTCACCGTAGAAAATTGCTGGGCGGTCAGCTCAGCGGTATCAGCTTCGAGCTGGTCAACTCGGCTAGTTAAGGCGGCCAGTTCAGCGGCGAACTCTTCCTGAAGGCGGCGCAGGGCAGCCAGATCGGCTTCAGAAATGTCGGTGTTGATGGTGCTGACAATGACATCGAGGCAAGCATTCAGCCCGGCCGCAAATTCAAAACGAGTCAGGCTGCGCTGTCCTCGAAAGGTGCTGTCGGGATAGCCCTGCATGCAGCCATAGTTCTCAACCAGGTTGTTTAGCGCCTGAAACGCCCAATCGGAGGGAGCCACATCGGAAAAATCGGTGACCCGAGTCACTTGGGCCAGGTCATCGGACGGGAGCGGCTGCACCACAGCCTCGGTTTCTAAGGCGGCCTCCAGGTCGCCAAATCCCATCACCGAGACCGCTTCAGGGGCAGTTTCAACCGCGTCAGGACTGGATAGATCGGTTTGTACCTGGGCAATGACTGGGTCAGCCCCATTAGCTAGAGTAGGCTGAGGTTGCGCATCGGTCGAGGGCGCACTTACCTCAGCGAGCAGTGAACCACTATTAATATCAGAATCGGAGATTGTGGGGGTTTCATCGACTACGGGAACCGAACCACTACTGACCTCGTCAAGAGGTTCAGAACGCAGCCTTTCCGATGCCATTGTTTCGGAGGCCATGGCTGGCGTAACAGCAGCTAATAGTGCAGCTGTTACCATTCCAAAAAATTGCCAATTCAAAAGTGGCAGGTGCCTAAAAACACCCGCGCTAGATCTATTCAGCATGTCATTCCCTCACACCAGTAATTCTAAGCACTGAGAATTTACCATGGTATTAGAGACGACAATATAGCTTAGGTAACACTTTCCTAGTTTTCCTAACAAAAGCAGGATTAAATTACCCATTTGGTATGATTTAATTCTGTGGCTTGAATATGGCTAATAAAATACCACTTCAACCATGGGGCAAAACCCTCGATTGAAGTGGTATTTATAATGACGCTACCCTGAGAAGCTGTTTAAAAAGGGCTATTCCAGGTAAAAATTACCGCCAAGAGGCAGCAAAAAAAAACCTGAAGTTTGAGGACATTAGCCTACTTCAAATGTTTTCTCAACCTTATCAAGACTCGGGATTGGCTTCAAACTTAAGCTTAGGTCTGCCAGGTAGGAAGGTATTCAATAAAATAGCAGCGAGGCCACCGGTTGAAATGCCAGACGAAAATACGTTCTTGACCAGAGCCGATTTATCAGCCAGCATTTCAGGATGATAAACGACCCCCAAACCCAAGGCTAGGGACACGGCAACGATCACGCTAGAGCGGCGATCAAGGCCCGTAGAGGCCACAATGTTGAGACCCGCCACGGCAATTGAGCCAAACATGACGAGCGTAGCCCCACCCAATACCGGTTGGGGAATGACCTGGAAAATACCCCCCACGATGGGGATCAGCCCCAGCAGCGCGAAAATGCCAGCGACATAGAAGCCGACGTGGCGACTACCTACCCCGGTCATTTGAATCACGCCGTTATTTTGGCTAAAGGTCGTGTTGGGAAAGGTGTTGAGAAGAGCTGCAATGGCTGAATTAACGCCATCGCCCAGGACCCCGCCCTTAATGCGACGGAAGTAGACAGGGCCCGAAACTGGCTCACCAGAGACCGCAGACGTTGCGGTCAGGTCGCCGATGGTTTCAATAGCTGTAATCACATACAGCAGAACGAAGGGGGCAAAGGCGGCGAAGTTAAAGTCTAAGCCGTAGCGCAGGGGCACCGGAAAGCGCACCAGGGGAAGACTACTCAGGGAACTAAAGTCAACTAGCCCTAGGACAATGGAGATGATATACCCGACTATCAAGCCGATCGCGATCGCACCCATCCTGAAAATCCGATTCTCAGCCAGGGTCAGGATGACCACAATGGCCAGCACCAAACCGCCTAGGACGAGATTTTGAGTGCTGCCAAAGGTTCCACTGTTAACGGCAGCGGCACCGCCCGCCAGGCTAAACATGCCGGTTCGAATCAAGCTCAAGCCAATAATCATGACCACCGTACCGGTGACGACGGGGGTAATGATTTGCTGGAGCAGGTGCAGAAACTGACTCAGAATAATTTCAACGGCAGAGCCAAAAAAGCAAACCCCAAAGATCAGGGCTAGGGCCTGCTGGGGAGTGCTTCCAGAGGCAATGGCGGCTGTACCTACCCCAATCACTGGGCCTAAAAAGGCAAAACTAGTCCCCTGCAAACTCAACAGACCAGAGCCCACAGGCCCAATCCGCCGACACTGAATAAAGGTGCAGACGCCGCTGGCAAACAACGACATGCTAACGATGATGCCCGTATCTTCAGGGCTGACCCCAAGGGCACCACAGATCAGCAAACCGGGGGTAATGATGCCAACGAAGGAAGCCAAAACGTGCTGAATGGCAACAAATATAGATTCCCCCACCGGCGGCTTATCGTTTAAGCCATAAAGTAGCTCGGACTGGAAACTGATGGTGTCTCCTGAACTCTCCTGCTCGACAGTGCTGCCATGATCCGCTGGTGCCATTTCCCCTCCCAATATTGAGTCTTGTGGTGCTTTTCCTGACCGATCTGGTTTTTTGGCCTACCAAAGGATTACAAGCAAAATCAAGATCTTTTGTTGCCCAGGGCACAAAAGACGCTTCATGTCACCGCAGGAGACAGATTTCTTGAAATTTTCCTGTTTTATGGGTGACCACGGCCCCAACCACAGAACTCTACCTGCCAGTGAAGTGAATACTGTGTACTGTATTCACTTCACTGGCAAAACTATAGAAGTAAAGCCCCAGGGTCTTCTGTAGTCGACGGTACAGGATGAGGCAAAACGGCCAAGGAGTTCTCTGCCATGGCCTTAGCAGATTCTTCGTCGGGCTGTGGTCGGGCCGTGGTCGGGCCGTGGTCGGGCCCAGCGTGATTTTGCTTCTTTCAGAGGGTAGCCACAAAACCGTATTGAGAGTCACAAAATAGCGCTGGGGCTGCCGTTAGGATATGGCGTCGGGCAAGGCGTGTGAGCGCTGAGCGAGCTAGGCCACATCGTCTGGGAGCAAGGCTATGGTCAACGGGTTAGGAAAACTCCTGGGGATGAGCCTGCTGGGACTGCTGCTGTGGCTGCCCGGAGCCGCTGCTTGGGCCGACAAGGTGGTCGAGCCGCTGGTGTTTGCGGCCGATGGGAGTGCGATCGCCGTTATTTCTCTCTACGAGACCGACCCCACCACCCAGGCCGATGCCGTCAAGTCTTTCTACAAGATCAGCAAGTCGTTTTATAAAACTATCCCTGGCTTCTACGGCTTGGCGCTGCTCTCCAGCGCCGATGGAGCCAGGGTGATGGAGCTAACGCAATGGAGCGATCAGGCCAGTTACGAAACCTTCCAGACCTCCCTGGCTAGCGGCACTGGCGAAGAAGACTACACCAAGTACTACGAGAAATACGCCAGTGCTAAGGGCGGCAAAGGTAAGTCCAACGAGAAGGAAGCGGTCAGTCTAGGCGAGCCCTTTTTGACGGCCTCCTTTGCCATTGACCAAGTCGTGTCGCCGCCGGGCATGGTATCCGCTATTCCAGGCACCATGGCGCTGGTGCAGTTGAGTGACTGGGCCACCGATACCCCTGAGCACCAGGCTGATCTCCTAGCGGTGGCCCAGGCGACCCTGGCCGATCTGCCCCAGCTTTACCCATCGCCACGGACGGCGGTGCTGTTGCGGGGCATTGATACGACCCACATCGCGCTATTGGCGAACTGGGGCAGCGTCGCTGAGTTTAGTGACTTAGACCAGGTGCCCCAATTGACCCTGGCGACCGAAGCGGAAGACGTTTCATTCACCACCGATAGTCATCTTTACCAAACGGTTAAGGTCATTACTCCCAAGGCTGAAAAGTATGGCAAGGGATAATACCGTTAGTTCGGCTACGGACAGGAGGGCTAACACCGCTCCATGATGGGCCAGGGGTTGTTGACTGTCCCTGGCTGAGTCAAGGGTAGATACCCTAGGAGACCCTCGTACTGGCCGGGTCATAATGGTTTTTTTAGCCGTTCACTACATTTTCTTTAGTTGCTTATTCCTGTGCGTGTAGACACTTAACTATGGTTGCGAGTTCTCCCCCTAAGCCTGAGTTTAGCCTTGGCCGTTACCTACTGAGCGACGGCCCGGCAGGGTTTATGCTGAGCTGGGTGGCAGGGTTTGTTGACACCTCTGCCTTCATTATTTTATTTGGCATATTTACGGCCCATGTGACCGGCAACATCGCTTTAGCTGGCTACGAGTTTGTGCAGTCCGATGAAGAGTCAACCATTACTCACCTGCTGATGTTTCCGGCCTTTATGGTGGCCGTAGCGGGCACGTCTTTGCTGGCCCGCTATGCCCGCAAACAGGGCTGGCCGGTGTTTGCGGTGCTGCTGACCGCCGAAGCCATTGCCCTAACGATTTTTTTGATCGTCGGGGTCACCTTTTCTCCGGCGCTAATTTTCAACATTCAAGAGGAGTATATTCTGCCCATTGGCATTACTGGCGTGATCGCAATGGCGATTCAAAATGCCCTGATGAAAGAGGCTAAAGGCGTATTTAAGAGCTACATTCCAACCACAGTGATGACCGGGAATACCACCCAGCTCACGATTGATTTAGTTCAGGTGGCTATATCGAAGTTTGCCCCGGAGGGCGATGAGAACGCCGCCCTAGCGGCGGCTGAATCGGTAGAGCGAATGGGGCGAGTTTTACCCATTTTGCTAGGGTTTGCCCTGGGCGGTCTGGGGGCAACCTACTTTGTGCTTCTTTCCGAGACCTGGTGGAGTCTAATCCTGCCGGTGATCGTGATATCGTTTATGGCAGTTGTAGCCTTTTCTGAGCACTTTAAAACCGCTGGCGATGAGGGTTAGGTGTCTCTGACGAATAACCCGATCGATGGTTTAGGGTTGCCTTGGCATTGTGTTAAAGATTGTGTTGGTATATGGAGATTATCCAAGCATGTTGCGCAAGTTTTTAGCCGTTGTGTTGTGTACGTTAGTCGCGTTGACTCTGGTGGCTAGCCCAGCCAGTGCTAAGCCCTTTTCCCTGCCGTTTTTTAACGAAATCGATCTGACTGAAGGCCAAGAGGCTTTGATGGAAGCGCTGCAGTCCAAGTATGTGCCCGAAATTGAGAGCATTCTCTTTCCCGATCAGCGGGAGAAGTTTGAGCAGGCCATTCAGGATGGCTACAGTCTGCGTAAGGCCTTTAAAACCATGGCCTTGACCGCAGAACAAAAAACCGAGCTGGCGGCGGCGATGAAGGCTGTGCCCATGGGTGATTTGTTTGCAAGCCTCACTCCGGAGCAAAAGAAGGAGGTCTTCATGAACAAGAAAGAGATGTTTATGCCGACTCCGGATGAAATTGTCGAAAAAATCAAGGCGGGTATCAAGAGCAAAGAAGCGTTGTCCCCCGATGCTCCGGGTGCTGAGATGACGCTTACCGCCGACGAGATTGCTGAAAAGGTTAAGCTCGGCTTTGAGAAGAAGAAGGAGTTTATGCCCAGCATGGAGGAGATTAAGGAAAAAATCGCTGCCAAAATGGCGGCGATGGCTGAATCTGAACCTGAGGTTGAAGCTGAGTAGATCCCTAGCGATTCGCTTTTGAGCGAGGTTCTTCGCGGCGCAGATCTGAATCCCCCCAGGCTCTTGTCGTCATCGGTTCACTCATTACCCCCCTTACTAAGGGGGGCTGGGGGGATTCCTTGGCGAGGACGGGCGATGCCTCGGCTCAGCAGCAGCTGTTCAATTTGCAGCAGTAGCTCAAAGTCAGCCCCTGGCAGGGGTGGGGGCGGGTCGGTGGCGGCGGCCCGCAGGAACTCAAATGCCTCCAAAAATTGTGCTGGGGTAGCGGCAATGGGGGCCTCTAAATGGGCTGGAATAATGCGTTCAAACTGCCAGGTGGCTACAGCCTTGGCCCAGTCTAAAACCGCCGCTGGCCCTCGATTGAAAATGAGCGTCTTGAGAATGGGGGCGACTTGGAGCTGTCCACCGTTGTGCAGGGCCTGGAAGGACTGGGACCAGTCGGGCTGCCAGCGAAAGGGGTAAAAGCCAAAGTAGTATTGGCGCGATCGCACCGGGGCCTGCTTGGCCTCTCGCAGCATCTCGCTGGTCGTGGCCACCTCTAGGGTGCTGGGGCGAAAGTAAAAGGCGAACAGAGCAATGCGCTGCCACCCCTGCCGTCGATTTTCCGGGGTATCGACCATGGCATCGGCGGGGGTGTCTCTAGCATGAAACAGGAGCGGAAAGGGATCGAGCTGCAGGATCGCCGGGGGTTCTGGGGGAATCGCCACGATCGCATCGGTCAACAACAGCGTGCGGCTAGCGCGATGGAAGCAGGCTGTCTCGCCGAAGGGCCCTAGGCCCAGATCAATCGGGGGCAGCAGGGCGTAGTCGACCTGATCGGCAAAGGGAGCCTGGGCGCTGTTTTGGGGCAGCAGGTGGGTGCGATCGCGCGGTAGTCCCAGCCAGGGCAGCGGCAAATTGAGCGGAAAGCTCCACTGGTTGGGGGTGACATAGACCTGGGCCTGGGGAAAGCGGCGGGCAAAGGGGCCAACAAATACCTTGTGCTCAATCCCCGTCACCGTAGACATCACAATGTACTTAACCGGGCCGTGGCGCTCTTCTAGCTCGCGCACCAGCGCCACACACTCGGGGGTTGGGGCTACCGGCGAGTACACCAGCAGCCCCCTAGGCTCTAGCCGCACCACCGTCATGCGAATGGGCACCACCACGTAAAAAATGCCCTGGAACTGATCCAAGGTCCACACCGTGTCTTTGACCACCTCTACCCGCAGGGTTGGCCGCTGACCGTAGGGGTAGAGCGGCACCACGGGCCAAAAGGGCCAGGCGCGATCGCGGCGGGGCAAGGGCGTAGTAGCGGTAACGGCGGACATAGAGGACATAGAGGTAAATAAGCTACCGACGTAGGGACAACTGCCCCACCGCGAACATCCCTCCAGGCGGAAGGCTCGGCCATGGTAATTCCCCAGGGTTCAGCGGTCATCCCTAGGATTAAGGGTAGTCATAAGCGTACTAAAGAACAGGGATTCAGGGGAATTGCGCCAAATTTTAAGCTGGCTATCAGCGTGGCCCAGGGGAGATACGTTAACTTAAATCAAGTGAGAGCTGGGGCTATACCCACCCTCATTTCACCCATACCTACCCAAGGTTTGACCCCGCCATGAAGCGACGCAAGCTTCTAGAAGCCGGTACCGCTGTGGTTGGCGGCACCTGGCTGTTGAACAACCTGACCACGGAAGTTTTTTCCAACCAACTCGACCAACAATCCGATACCCCCCTAGACACTATGGCCACCACCAACGAACAATTTACCGTCACCAAGACCGACGCCGAATGGCGCGAACAGCTGACCCCCGAGCAGTTTCGCGTGCTGCGCCAGCATGGCACCGAGCGAGCTGGTTCTAGCCCCCTCGATAAGGTCTATGAGCCCGGCACCTACAACTGCTCAGGCTGCGGCACCCCGCTGTTTACCTCTGACACCAAGTTCAACAGCGGCACCGGCTGGCCCAGCTTCTATGCACCGATCGAGGGGGCGATCGCCACCACCACCGATCGCTCCTTCTTCATGACCCGCGTTGAAGTACACTGCGCCACCTGCGGCGGCCACCTGGGCCACGTCTTTCCCGACGGCCCCGCCCCCAC
>JAIXUR010000401.1 GCA_027483425.1 Cyanobacteriota bacterium
AGAAGCCCTGTTTGGGGCTCAACTCGACGGCGAAATCAGGTCCCTGGCCGAGGCTCAGCTATTCTTGGCCCAGCGTTATCCCCAGGCCTAGGCCCAGACCTAGACAACGCTCCTGCGGCCCCAGCTAGAGCACCGGTACAGTAGGGCCAAAAACCCGGTTTCTTCGTCGCTGCGCTAACGGCATGATTGGCCTTTGGGTCAAGAAACCGGGTTTCTGTACCGACGTTCTAGGGGCAAGATACTGGCACAGGTTGCTCCCCGTCGGGGTGAGAACGGGGTAGAGTGGCAAAGTTATTGACTTCCGCCTTCTCCCATGACCCTAGCTGTCGGCACGGCCCTCCAGAATGGCACCTACGTCCTCGACGCTTGGATTGCCGATGATGCCCTGGGGCCGGTGTATCTGGCTATGCACGTCCCAACCGGTCAGTGGGTACAGCTGCGGGTGCTGGGCAGTCGATCGCCAGAGACCCTGCCTGCCGCCAGCGATCGCCAGGCGTTTTACCACTATCTAGAGCAGGTGAACGGGCTCGAGAACCCGGCTTTTCCGACTGGGTTGGGGGGCTTTGAAGAGGAGGGGGTCTGCTACCAAATCCTCGCCTGCCCCGCGGGTACCTCCCTCGATCGCCTGGTTACGCCGCAGACCCTGCTGCCCCCTCGCCTCAGCCTGGGCATCGTGCGGCAGCTGCTGGCGGCCTTGGATACCCTGCGCCCCCTAGGCTGGGCTGGGTTGCGGTTGACCCCCGACCAGGTGTGGCTCGTCCCTGGCCCTCAAGCTCCTGACCCGCTGGCCCCTGACCTGCCCCAGGTGATCTTGACCGGGTTTGACCTGGCCGCCCCACTCCATTCCCCGATCGCTCCCCTCGACGCCCCCCTCGACGCCCCCTCCGACGCTAGTCAGATCGCCGGTCAGGTCGCCCCCGATGAAGCGGCCCTAGTGCGGGCGTTGAGCAACCTGCTTTACTTCTTGCTCACGGGGCAGCGGGCTGAGACGACCCACGCCCCCCTAGCCGTGGATGTGCGCCGCCGTCACCCCAGCCTACCCCCTAGCCTGGACAAGGTTCTAGAGTTGGGGAGCCCCCAGACCCAACCCTGGCCCAGCCTGGGACTGACAGAGTGGGGGGCGCTGTTGCCAGCGATCGCGGATCTTCCCCTAGCGGCTCCAGCTCCAGCTCCCAGCGCGCCAGAGTCCGCTGCCACAAGGTTTGTTCCCTCTGTCCCCTCGCCTGGATTGCCCGCCCAGGCCATCGCTGACCCCGCTCGGTCCAGGGGCACCCTGGTTACCCATGGCATCCCTGGCAGCCAGCCAGAAGCCCGAGCTATGGCCCCTCTACGGTCCTACAAATCTCGCTCTACCCCCGCCGCGGCCCTGGTGATCACGGGGCTGGTGGCCACCTTTAGCGGCCTTGGGTTTGGCCTCTACGCTCGCCTCCATCCGGCCAGCTCGGCCAGCCAGGAGCGCCTTAATCCTAACCAGTCGTTTCCGCCCCTGCCCGACTGGAACGAAGACGACCTGTGGCAACCCTGGGATCAGGCCCCAGCCCTGCGCAGTCGACCGGACTACGGCAATACCCCACCCTCCGGGTCTAATCAGCCCACCGTTGACGTTACCCCTGCCGCCCAAGAGCCCGCCGCCCCCCCTCCGGCGGTGACCCAACCCGAGCTAACTCCGCCAGAGTCAACCCCCGATGCCCCAGAGGGTTGGGATCCTTCCCTAGAGCCCTGGCCGCAACCTGACTCTGACCTAGCTCCCGCCGTTCCAGAGGCTCCGGCTCCGGCCCCCCTCCCCGAGCCCATACCTGAATCCAGCCCCCAAGCCCCCCCGGCTCCCCTGGAGGCCCCGCCGCCCAGCAATCCGGCGGAAGGGGCTGCTCCGCCCCCCCTGAACGCGCCCCCCCGGCCCGTTGCACCGGCTCCTTCGACCAGCTAACTGCCCTGGTAAGGGGCTGCCCTGGCTCCACTCGCTGACCATTCGTTCAGGACAATTCTGGCAACAAAAATACCGAAGAATTTTGTCTCCTCCCTAGGGCGCAGGCCCTGCGCCTCTATCAGGGGATCTTCATTTCCCAGAAATCTCCTCAAACTCGAGGCACCTGCCTCGAGATCTGCCCGATGTAGGAAGAATAAGGGCGTTATAATTCTCTACAGTTGCGACAAGCTCTGTTACAAACAAATTTTTCTGAGGTCAACTATGAGTAGCCCCGTGCTGCATGCATTTTTCATGGGCCGCGCCCTGGCCGATGCCGTCAACGAGCGGGCCGAACGTTTGTTGACCGACGGCCTGAGCCTGGCGGGTAAATTTGATGCTGAGCAGCGGGAATACTTTCGTCAGTTCACCGCTGACGTCATGGCTCGGGCCGAGCAGGCTGAAGCTGAATCAGGGGTTGCTTACTCGGGTGCCCCTGGGGCATCCGGAGAGGGCGGTACGGTCACGGATCTGCAGGCTACTATCGACACCCTGCGGGCCGAAATTGCCCAGGTGCGGGTTGCCCTACAGCAGTATCGATCCACATCCCAGTCCTAGGCGGCCGGTTTTTCGGTCCTCCGCCCTGAATCACCCACCTTTAGATGCTCTGATGTCCTCGACCCGGGTGCGGTGAAGGGCACGGATTTTATCTATATCCGCCGTTGTGTTTTGTTCCGACTTCTAGGAGCCTCAGTGTCTGCCGTTTCCGATTCCTCTGCGTCGTCAAAGTTGCCCTCCCCGATGGCTAGCGGAGAGGGTGACTTAAACGATGCCCTCGGAGGGAGCGGTCACCCCTGGTCTGAGCCATTCCCCATGTCCTTGGACGATCTTTCCAGTGCATCGTCGCTGCCCTTGGCTGGCACGGTCTCCCTCGTTCCTGCCGCCGACAAGCCCTTGCCCTTTCGCCAAGAAGCCTACCGCTGGAATCGGGGGAAATATTCGCGCCAGCGGCGCTTTGTGGATATCTGGAGCTTTGTGCTGCAGTTGCTGTGGGCTCGCTGGCTCTACGGCAAGGCTTGGAGCTACGGTGGCACTATCACCGCCGAGGCTCAGGTTGCCCGGCGGCGCAAGCTGGCCGTGTGGATTCGGGAAACCCTGCTGGATCTGGGCCCAACCTTTATTAAGGTCGGTCAGCTGTTTTCCACTCGGGCTGATATTTTCCCCATTGAATTCGTAGAAGAGCTGTCGAAGCTCCAGGACCGAGTACCGGCCTTTAGCTACGAGCAGGCCCGCGATAGTATCGAGGCTGACCTAGGTAAGCCCATCCACACCCTCTACCGCAGCTTCGACCCAATTCCTCTGGCGGCGGCTAGTCTGGGCCAGGTGCACCGAGCCCAATTGCACAGCGACGAAGATGTGGTGGTTAAGGTACAGCGACCGGGGCTGCGATCGCTCTTCACCATCGACCTGTCTATTCTTAAGGGCATTGCCCACTACTTTCAAAACCATCCCACCTGGGGCAAGGGTCGCGACTGGCTGGGCATCTACGACGAGTGCTGCCGCATTCTCTGGGAAGAAATTGACTACCTGAACGAGGGGCGCAACGCCGACACCTTTCGCCGCAACTTTCGCGGCGAAGACTGGGTGAATGTGCCTCGGGTTTTCTGGCGGTTGACCTCCGCTCGAGTCCTGACCTTGGAGTACATGCCCGGCATCAAAATTAGCCATTACGAGGCCCTAGAAGCGGCGGGGCTAGATCGCAAGCGCCTGGCCCGACTGGGGGCCCAGGCCTACCTACACCAGCTGTTGAACAACGGCTTTTTCCACGCCGATCCCCACCCCGGTAACATTGCCGTGAGCGTGGATGGAGCGTTAATTTTCTATGACTTTGGCATGATGGGCCAGGTGCAGCCCGTCACCCGCCAGCGGCTGATGAGCACCTTCATGGGGGTGGCCCAGCGCAATGCCGATGAGGTGATGGCCTCCCTGGTGGAGCTGGGGGCGCTGGTGGAGATGGAGGACATGAGCCCGGTGCGGCGCTCCATCCAGTATATTTTGGATAACTTCATGGACAAGCCCTTTGAGGAGCAGTCCATCAATGCCATCAGCGACGACCTCTACGCGGTAGCCTACGACCAGCCCTTTCGCTTTCCGGCTACCTTTACCTTTGTGATGCGGGCTTTTTCTACCCTGGAGGGGGTCGGCAAAGGTCTGGATCCCGAGTTTAACTTTATGGAAGCGGCCAAGCCGTTTGCGGCACAGCTTATGACCAATGGCAATTCGAACGATGGGGCGACCCTGCTGGGCGAGTTAGGCCGTCAGGCGGCCCAGGTGAGCAGCTCTGCGCTGGGCCTACCCCGACGCATTGAAGATACCCTCGACAAGCTGGAACGGGGTGATATTCGGGTGCGGGTGCGGTCGATCGAAACCGATCGGGCCCTGCGGCGCATCAGCAGCGCCACGATGAGCAACAACTATGCCATTTTGCTGGGGGCGTTTACCCTCTCGGCTACGGGGCTACTGCTGTCAGAGTTTGTCTGGCTGGCGGTGGTGCCTGGAGTCCTGGCGGTGGGTACGGGCATTGCGTTTCTGCGGTTGCTGATGAAGATCAACCGAGCCGATCGCCTGCCCTAATGGTTTAGCTCCGGGTTAGCTATGGTAGATGTTGTGTTTTCAGGGTTGTCTGACCCAGGTCTGCTGCGCTCCAGCAACCAGGATGACTACTACATTGACCCCGAGGGCCGCTTTTTTATGGTGGCCGATGGCATGGGGGGCTATGCCGGTGGTGAGGAGGCCAGCCGCCTGGCTACCGCGGCCATCAAAGCCTATCTCAATGAGCATTGGCATTCGGAAACCGCCATGGTCGTCCTGCTTGAGCGGGCTCTCTACCAGGCTAACAATGCGATTCTCGAGGACCAGCGGCAGCACCCAGAACGGGCCGATATGGGGACGACCATTGTGGTGGTGACCTTTCGCAGCCGCGATTCCCAGCCCTGGTGCGCCCACGTGGGTGACTCTCGCCTCTACCGACTGCGCGGAGACGATCTAGAGCAGATCACCGAAGACCACACCTGGATTGCCAAGGCCATTCGGGCCGGGGAAGTGAGCCCCGACCATTCGCGCAGTCACCCCTGGCGCCACGTGTTGTCCCAATGCCTGGGCCGCGACGATCTGGACGAAATCGATATTCAACCTATACAAGTGCAGACCGGCGATCGCCTCCTACTGTGCAGCGATGGGCTCACCGAAGAGCTCACCGATTCCCTGATTGCCTCCCATTTGACTTCAATTCCCGCCTGTGAGGCGGCCGCAGCGGCCCTGGTTAGCTCGGCCAAGCAGCGGGGAGGACGCGACAACATTACCGTGGTCGTCGTCAATTATTGACGGCAGCATTGCCCTTTCAGAAGGGCTGTCTTCAGCTTGCCCTCACCCCAGTGGCGGTGGCCACCTACCCCAATGGATGAAAGTTGAACTCCCTTGGGTTGATAAAGATCAGCCTCAGGCTCGAGCCCGATCGCGGTAGCTTGAGCGAAGAATGTATTAAGAAGTTTATGCTGAGCATTTTAGCTTAGCGGTCATTGCTAAAAATTGTAAATTCTTAGCCGGTTTAGGCCGGCTTAGGGATAACTCACTGTATAGACCTGAAAATCGAATGAGTGGATCTTTGTCAAATGATTGTTATAATTTGTAAACCATCGCGGATTGGCCGGTGCCACCGTTGTGGTTACAACTTATCCCGGTAGCGAAAACCCGATGCATTGAGATTGGTTTTCCGGTTTGGAGGGCTAATCGGGTGAATCGAGTGCAG
>JAIXUR010000476.1 GCA_027483425.1 Cyanobacteriota bacterium
CCCAGCTTTAGCCCATCGATTAAAGATCTGGTGGCGACGCTAACCGTACCCACCCTACTGCTGTGGGGCGATCAGGACCGAGTCGTACCCGTAGCCCAAGCCGCCGGTCTAGTCACCCTCAGCCCCCTCCTGACCACCCAAATCTTGCCAGGGGTGGGCCACTGCCTCTACGACGAAACCTTCGACGACTTCAACCAGCGGATCCTAACCTGGCTCAAGGATAATTCTGGTCACAAAAATACCGGAGAATTGTGATTCCTGGCCAGGGCGCAGGGCGCTGCGCCCCTACAGGGGGGTATTTTCTTTCCCAGACATCTTCTTGGCTCTCGACCTACCCAACCACTCCCTAGGGCAAATACACCGACCCCGCCGATCGCCCCTGGGAGCCGCGACTAAACGATCGCTTCGTGCGCCACTTGCGAATGGACTGGGCCTCCCGCTGAATGGGGGTGAGGTAGCCATCGGTGGGTAGGTCCTCCTGTTCCGCCCCTGGGTCAGAGGGTGAGCGGTAGCGGGTATTCATACAGCTTTCCAAGACATCGAGGTGGGGCTCGAGCTCAAGGGCCCGTTCTAGCTCCTCAATGGTGGTGTAGCGATCTTGAACATTGGGCGACAGCATTTTGTCGAGCACCATGGCCAGGTGAGGGCTCACCGTCACAGTATCTTGCCAGCGAATCGCGCCCGTATGGGGGTCGAGGTCAAACTCAATGGGGGTGTGGGTGGTGAGTAGGTATAGGCAGGTCATACCCAGGGCGTAGATGTCGCTGGCGTAGCAGGGCCGCAGGGCCAGTTGCTCGGGGGGAGCAAAGCCGGGGGTGCCCACAAACTGGGTGGCCTGGGCCTGCACCGAGGTAGGGCTGTCGACATCCGAGAGAAACTCGCGCACGGCACCAAAATCGATCAGCACCAGACGGCGATCGCGCTCGCTGCGAATAACGTTGGGGGGTTTGATATCGCGGTGAATAATGCGGTTGCGGTGGACAAAGCGCACCACCGGAATAATTTCGCGCAGAAAATACTTCACCTGGGCCTCGGTTAGCCGCCCCTGACGGCGCACCTCCTGGGCCAGGGTTTCACCATGGACATACTCCTGCACGAGGTAAAACTCACCCCCGGCGGTGAAATAGTCGAGCAGTTGAGGAATTTGGGAATGGCTGCCCAGGTTGGCTAAGGCCCTGGCCTCGCGGCGAAACCGCACCTTGGCCCGCTCTAGGGAGAGATCGCTACTGGCCTTGGGGCAGAGCTGCTTAATGACGCAGTAGGGTTCCCCCGGTAGCAGGGGCATTTGGGCCAGATAGGTGACCCCAAAGCCGCCCTGGCCCAGCTTTTTGATCACCCGGTAGCGATCGCGAAAGAGCCGGTGCGACTGGTAGTATTGCAGAATTTCTGAATTGGCTGTGCGATCGGAGAGTTGCCCTGGTGAGTTAGCCATAGCCTGTGCCTGTCTTGGCCTCCAAGGAGGGGAAGATGCGTATTACCCAATGTAACCGTTAGCGTATCGGCATGATAGCCGTATAAATCGTTAACAACTGTCCAGGAACTCCCAAAAATTCACTCAGGTGTGGATCGTCTACGGCCCAGCCGTGGCTCCACTACCGAGCAATTTTCTCAATAATGCTTAGAGTTTAGATGTAAAGTACCCATTCTGCGACATTCTTCGCCACGATTAGGCAATATTGCTGATCTGGAGCGCTGATCTGGGGCGATCGCTAGAATCCTAAATCGGCCTTCGCCATCTCTGAGGCTTTAAAGACCACCTCGTCGGACAGTTCCTCCCAGGGGGTGGCTCCCACCTGGGCGTAGAAGGTGCTGTCGTAGGGGCGCGTGCGCACCACCACGGGCATGGGGACGGCGTGGCCCAGCACCAGGGCCTGCTGCTTTGAGTCGAGCTTGGCCAGCACCGATCGCAGGCTTTGCCCCCCCGACACCCCGGTAAAAATCGCGTCAATATCTTTTTCGTCGTTGAGCAGCGCGGTAATGCGGGTGCCAATCTGCGACATCACCTCGTTGTCGATGCCCGAGGGCCGCTGATCGACCACCAGCAGGGTGACAAAGTACTTGCGCATTTCGCGGGCAATGGTGCCAAAGATGGTCTGGCGGGCGGTGGCGGGGTCTAGAAAGCGGTGGGCCTCTTCGATGGTGATCATCAGCTGGCGGGGCCGATCCACCACATTTTTGGTCTGCAAGAAGCGATCGGCCTTTTTGACATAGCTGGCGTGGATGCGGCGGGCGATCACGTTGGTGGCCAGCATGTAGGCCAGCATGTTCGACTGGGAGCCAAACTCCACGACCACGTGCTTGCCATCGTCAATGGCGGCCAAAATTTGAGTGATGTAGTTGTTGGCGCTGGTGGCCCGCATGTACTTAATGTCGGCCAGCCGGGTGAGCTTGCGCTGCAGCGCCATGATCGAAGACTTGCTGCCCATCTTGGTTTCGCAAAATTCTTGAATGTCTTCGTTGGACATGGTCAGCAGCCGATTAATCCAGGCTTTGCCAAATTCGTTGCGCAAAATAATCGCGTTCTCCAGGCTGGCCTCAGAGAGGTTCAACTCGCCCCGCACCAGGGCCAAATCTTCCACATCGATCTGGTCGAAGCTAATGTAGAGCTCCTGGGCGTCGCGGACTCCCCGCCGCTGGGTGGCTTCGGGGTCGAGGGTGAACATCTGCACCTGGCCCGGAAACAGCTGCCGTAGCCCCTTCACCGTGCTGAACTGCTTGCCTTCGCTGACCGCTTCCCAGCCGTACTCAGAGTGCATGTCAAAGATTAAATTGACGGCGGCCTGGCGCTGAATAATGCCCGCCAGCAGCAGCCGAGTCAGAAAGGACTTGCCGGTGCCTGACTTGCCAAAGATGCCGTTGCTGCGCTCCACAAAGCGGTCTAGGTCTAGGCAAACCGGCACCTCCATGTCAATGGGCTGACCAATGGCAAAGTTGCGGCGGTGGGGGTCGTCTTCCCAGCCAAAGATGATCCGAAAGTCGCGATCGCTGGCGTCGTACACCTGGCTGAAGTGGGCTGGAATGGTCTTGACCGGCAGCAGTTCCACATCGGCATTACTCTGCACCGCCAGGGAGGCGTAGCCATCGCCCTTCTGTTTACCCTTTGCCTTTTGCCCTTTGCCCTTTGCCCCATTCCCCCCCATCCCCCCCTCTCCCCCATCCTCCATCTGGGTAAACATCAGCATCGGGGTTAGGTTAATGGTGCCATAGGTGCCGGTACCGGCCAGGACCTCCTGCAAAAATAGGTTTGACGGCTCGGGGGGGTGGGCCAAAATGCGGGTGCTGCCGGTGCCCAGGGCCACATCGGTGAGCATGCAAAAAAACTGCGATCGCCGCCCCTGCACCACCAAAAACTTGCCCACCCGCATGTCTTCCACCGACACGTCCGGGTGAAGGCGCACCTCCAATCCCTGACTCAACGAGCCCTGAATCACCGACCCCAGGGGCTGACTCATCTCCATGGAACAATCCTCTGTATCGATGGCACCGATGGCGCTCGGGCAATGGCGTTCAAATCACACCTGAGCTAGGTACCTAGGCCGTTGCGCCAGGCTCAGCCAATTCTAATACATTTGTCCTGGTTCGCAAAAATAACCCTAGGCGATCGCGGGGACAGCCTAGGGCAATGGAGTTTGAGTGAATAGGAGGTGGCGGGGTAACCAGGCGAACCTAGAACTGGAGACCAACGCCACCCTGGACCGAGATCGCCATATTCCCTCCCTCTGAGTAGGCATCAAAGGCGAAAATAGCGTTGCCAAAGGCCACTAAATTACTGTTGGGAAACAGGTAGTCAATACCGGGTTGCAGCACAAAGGAAGTTTTATCCCCCACGATCGACGGATCGTCGCCGCCAGCCACGAAGGAAGCCCCTGCCCCCAAGTAAATATCGGTATTCCAGTTCAGGGGCACGTCGTAGGAGACCGTAGGCACAAAGGCAAAATCGCCGCCAAAAATAAAGGCCTGGGCCCGCAGCGAGACCGGGTATCGCAGCAGTCGATAGCGACCCGCTAACACCCCCTGCACCCCGCCACCCTGACCAGTTTCGGCCGCTTGGGTGACCCCAATCCCTGCCCCAATACCGACGTAGCTGCCGTAGGCTACTTGGGCCTCAGCGGCCTCAGGCGCCAGCATCGAACCTGCGACGGCAGCCGTGACCGCCAGCAGCGAAGCCCCTGCCAAATGGCTCATCCATTGCCCTAAGCTTTTCATGGAGTTAATCCTCACCTTCAAATTGCCTGGGGTGGGCTGGCCTGCACCGAATCCATCTCTGCAAAGCCCTGCCGTACCGCCATCCCGTCGTTTTGGCCACCATGGCCCGTAACCTGCCGATAAGCTTACTTCATCCGCTAAATTTCAACACACTGAATTTGCTCGGTTTATCGAAACGGGTTTTGATATCATCAGGCAGCGCCAATGTACACCATTGAATAGGGGAGCCTGCCCAGTGCGAAATGCTGGTTTCGTCAACCGATTACTCCAGGTGTCGGCCACCATTGATGCCGTCATCAAGCCCCTGGGCACCGCACTGAACTGGCTCGTGCTAGCGACCATTGCCGTCGGCTTCTACAACGTTATCGCCCGCTACATCGGGCGGTTGGTGGGCATGCAGCTGTCCTCCAATGGGCTGATTGAGCTGCAGTGGTACCTCTTCTCCATCACCTTTTTGCTGAGCTTTCCCTACATTCTCAGCCAAGGGGCCAACGTGCGGGTCGATTTTTTAGACGTCCGCTGGAGCGAACGGCGCAAGGCCATGATTGCCTTCTGGGGTACCATCCTCTTCCTGTTGCCCTTTTGTGTGCTGGGGCTATGGGTGACGGTTAATCCGGTGCTGCAGTCCTGGGGGCTGCTGCCCGATGGCACCTGGGGCGCTTGGGAGATCTCCCCCGATGCCAATGGTCTACCCCGCGCTCCGATTAAGACCATGGTGTTGGTGTCCTTTGCGCTGCTGCTCGTGCAGGGCATTTCCCAGGCGATTAAATATTGGGCGGTGTGGTTTGGTCATCTCCAGGGGGCGCTACCATCCCTGGTCAATGGTGACCTGCCGCCCCTGGAGTAGCGGTTTCCCAGCGTTATTTCTACCGTCGATTGCCAGAGCAATTCCAGCAGTTTTTCCCAGAGTGAAGGAGCGTTATGGGCTACGAATGGTTGGCGATCGCCATGTTTGTCGGCTTTCTGGCGCTGCTGCTGAGCGGTTACCCGGTGGCTTTTTCCTTTGCCGGTACAGGGCTAGTGTTTGGCCTGCTGGGCTGGATGGTGGGGGCCTTTGAGCCAGCCCGGCTGCTGCTGCTGCCGAACCTCTGGTTTGGCACCATGGGCAACTTTACGCTGCTGGCAATTCCCTTCTTTGTGTTTTTGGGGGCGGTGCTGGAGAAGTCGGGGCTAGCAGAAGATCTGCTGGAAACGGTGGGTATTTTGATCGGCCCCCTGCGGGGCGGCATGGCGCTAGCGGTGGTGCTGGTGGGCACCCTGCTGGCGGCAGCTACGGGGGTGGTGGCGGCCACGGTGATCTTGATGGGGCTGCTGTCGCTGCCGATCATGCTGCGCTACGGCTACGACAAGCAGCTGGCCGCTGGGGTGATTGTGGCTTCGGGCACCCTGGCTCAGCTGATTCCGCCCAGTTTGGTGCTGGTGGTGCTGAGCGACCAGATTGGGGTGTCGGTGGGCGATTTATTTTTGGGGGCACTGATACCGGGGCTGCTGCTGGCGGGGGCCTACGCAATCTACGTGCTGGTGATCGCCTTCTTTAAACCTGCGATCGCGCCAGCCCTGCCCCTGGAAATGCGCCAAATGAGTGGATTAGCTCTGTTTAAGCGCACGGTCAGGGCGATTTTGCCGCCGGTGGTGCTGATCTTTTTGGTACTGGGGAGCATTTTCTTTGGCCTGGCCACCCCCACCGAAGCCGGGGCTGTGGGGGCCGTCGGGGCCTGTGTGCTAGCGGCCCTAAACCGTCGCCTGACCTTCAAGCTCCTGATGGATGCCGCCCACGCCACCGCCATCGTCACCGGGGTCGTGATGATGATTTTGATCTGCTCGGCCTTTTTTGGGCTGGTGTTCGATGCCCTGGGCGGCAAGACCCTGATTACCAATATGCTGCTGAGCCTGCCCGGCGGCTACCTGACCTTTATTGTGGTCGCTAACCTGACCATCTTTCTGCTGGGGGTGTTTTTAGAATTCATTGAAATTTGCTTTATTGCCATGCCCCTACTGGTGCCCGCCGCCCAGGCCCTCGGCATTGACATGGTGTGGTTTGGGGTGGTGATGGCGCTGAATTTGCAGACGGCGTTTATTTCGCCACCGGTGGGCTTTTCGCTGTTTTATCTTCAGAGTGTGGCCCCCAAGGAGGTCAGCACGGAGGATATTCACCGGGGGGCTTTACCCTTTATGGCCATTCAGCTGGTGGTACTGGTGCTGGTGATTGTGTTTCCCCAGACGGTGAGCTGGCTCGTGGAGCGATCGGCCCAGTAAAGGATGTGCCATGAACAATGAGCTACGCTGGATCCAACGATTTCAAAATTTTGACGACGCCTACCAAACCTTGGGTCGGGTCTTTGAGCGCTACCAGGCTACCCCTGGGGATGAAATCATCCAGATCGCGCTGATTCAGGCCTTTGAGTTCACCTTTGAGATCGCCTGGAAAACAATGAAAGACTATCTGGAGCACGAAGGCTACGACGGCCTGGGCAACAGTAAACAGACGGTGCGGGTTGCCTTTCAGGCGGGTCTCATTGCTGGGCCAGACGCTTGGATGATGGCCATTGCCAAGCGCAACATGACCAGCCATGTTTACAACGCCGTGATTTTGCAAGAGACTATCGCCTTCATTCGAGATGGGTTTTATCCGTTGGTTACCTTGCTGCATGCTGAGTTAAGGCAAAAGCTATGACCGACGGCCTATCAGACGCTCAGCGGCAAGAAATCATTCAGTTCATCGCTGCCTACCCAGAGGTGGAGGAAGCGATCTTGTTTGGCTCCCGCGCCCTGGGTACCTACAAGCCTGCATCGGATGTAGATATTGCCCTCAAAGGGCCGGGGGTAACGGCCTCTTTGGCGGCCCGGCTCAAGTTCGACATTGAAGAAGACACCTACCTGCCGTACTTTTTTGATTTCGTTGCCTACCCAACTATTACCCGCGAAGCCTTAAAAGCGCATATCGATGGCAAGGGTGTATGCCTCTATCGCAAGGTAGGCCGCCCTGCTCTGTCGTTAGAGTAAGCCTTAAACCCTAGGAATTCGCGCTGAAATAAGAGACCGGCCCCATGAGCCAATCCATCCTGGATTCCTGCCCTACGCCTTAGGTCAAAGACCTCGCTGTGCGAACGCGGGGGCAGGCCCTAGGCAGGAATGACGCCGGGACCCTATTGGTTTACAGATCCCTAATGGTTTACAGATCTCTAATCGTTAGGGGTCAAGGGTGGTTTTGATCCGGCCAGGGGCCGGTGCTGGCCAAAAGAGGCGAAAACTCCGGGGCCGACCAGCTGAGGGGCAGGCTACCCTCAACGCGATCGCCCTGTTCCAGGTGAAAGCGCAGCAGGCGCTCGGCCCCTGGGTAGGCGGCCACCGCGTCGCCCGACCAAATCACCTCGGCGGTGCCGGTGA
>JAIXUR010000140.1 GCA_027483425.1 Cyanobacteriota bacterium
GACTACGTAGAATTTACCCTGCTGCCCCGGCTGATGCAGCACCTCCAGCGGGTGGCCCCCGGCCTAGGGCTGCAAATTCGCTCTGGCGATCGCCAGAAACTGCTGACCCTCCTGGATGAGGGCTCCATTGACCTGGCCTGTGGGCTATTCCCGGAGCGGGTGGCGGGCCATCGAGAGCAGATTCTGTTTCGCGATCGCTACGTCTGTGCCTGTCGCCAGCACCATAGCCACCTGGGCGATACCCTCTCTCTGGCGGACTATGTCGCCCTGCCCCATTTGCTGGTCTCGGTTCAAGAAGATCGGGTGGGGCGGGTCGATGCCCTGCTGGCCCAGCACCAGCTCAAACGCCACACGGCGCTCTCGGTGCCTCACTTTTTAGTGGCTCCCTCGGTGCTAGCCGAGACCGATTTGATCGCCACCCTGGCCCGGCGCATTGCCCAGGCCTTTGCCCAGACCCACGGCCTCAAGCTGCTGCCCCTACCCCTTGAGCTAGAGGGGTTTGCGGTCCGAATGCGCTGGCACCAAAGCCGCCAAGGCTCGCCTGCCGACCAGTGGTTGCGCGATCAAATTTTGACGGTTAGCCGCCAGGTTGATGACGCGGTGGCCGATGAAACCTAGATCGAGAACAAGGCGGCGGTGCGATCGCCAATGGCTTGCAAATTACGGCTCAAATCGTGGCGAATGTGCCGCTCGATCAGCGCCACCGGCATGGCGCGGGGGGGACGAATCACCAGGTCATAGCCGAGGCGAATCATCTCGCCCTGGGCCTCGGGCACCGGCTCCAGAGTCCACTTGCCCTCAAACTGGCGAAAATCGCCTTCTACCATGGAAAACTGCAATTCGCGGGGAAAGGCCTCGACCATGTCGAGCACCACCCGCGCGCAGAATTTGATATTGAGAAAACACTGGGAGCCAATCTGCTCCAGGCGAATGCCCCCCTCAGGGTGGCTCAGCCGCTGGCTACAGGACAGGTTGGGAATAAAGCTGGACAGGTTGTCGTAGTCGGTCAGCACCTGCCAAACCTGCTCGGCGGTGAAGGGAAGATCGGTAAAGGCCTGAATGCGTCGCTGCTGGCCCACCAGCTTTTCGCTCTGGATGGTAACGGTTTCACCCAAGGCAGCGGCCTCAGCGTCTAGGAGCGCTGGGTCAAGGTTAGCGGTGTCGGGGGTGTGGGTCGTCATGGGTTAAAACCAGCCGGTAGTGATGCAGTTTGGCCAGGCCACCACGCCTGTGCCCAGAATACCAGCAAATTTTGCTGGAGCCATCAGGATTTTATAAATTCTAGGTATGTTTACCATGGTGTTCAACATGGGCGCTCAAAATAGGTGGCTAAAATTGGCCTTCAAAACTAGTGGTCTGTCAAGCCTAAATTTGTAGGTTGGGTGGCGCGATAGCAGAACCCAACCAGGCTTACTGCTGTTGGGTTCCGCTCCGCTGCACCCAACCTACGAGAACTCAAGGGTGAAGCAGGTCTGCCAGAGGCTAGGGTCAGCGTCGCTGGGGTGACTCGATACCCTAATGGTTCCCCCCATCTGCGCCACTAGACCACGCACCAGCGCTAGGCCGGTGCCGGTGCCCGCAATGCCGTCTGAGGTGGCGTGGCGTCCCCGGCGAAATGTGTCAAAAATGTGGGGTAGCTCGTCCGCCTCAATGGCCGCCCCCAGGTTGCTAATTTGCAGGGTCACCCGCCCGTTCTGGGCTCGATGGTCGGCCAAGGCCAGAGTCACGGCGGTTTGGGGGGCCGAGTATTTGCGGGCATTGCCCAGGAGCTCTCGCAGTACCTTGGTCCACAGGTCTGGGTCGGTGGACAGCACCACCGCCTGGGCCGGTGGCTGCCAATCTAGGCTGAGCTGGGCCTGCTGAAACGCAGCCGTGGACTGCTCGGCTACATGGCTCAGCAGTTGGCCTAGATCTGTAGTTTGGCGAACGGCTGGAGCCGCCTTAGACTCCAGGGTTTGCAGCATGAGCAGGTCGTTCACCAGGCCGATTTCGCGGCTGCACTGCTGCTCCAAAATATCCAAGTACAGGGCCGCCCGATCGGGGGTGAGATCCGGGCGGCGCAGCATGCGGATGGCCAGCATCATGCTGGTCAGGGGGGTGCGCAGCTCGTGGTTGAGGGTGCTGAGAAAATCCTCTTTCAGGGCGTTGAGGTGGCGCAGCTGCTCGGCATTGCGCTGGGCCTGGCCCTGGAGCTGGTGCTGCTGAAAGGCGATCGCCCCTAGACTGGCCAAATTTGCCCGCAGGGTTTGATCGACCCCGATGCCAGCGGCACCCAGCAGCAAAATGCTGCCCTGGAAGCCCGCTCCGTCTACGGCGATCGCGGTGGCGGCGGCGATCGATCGCAACCAGTCGGGGGGCTGGTGATCCTGCTGGAGCAGTTCGGCCAGTCCTTTTTGCCAGTGGGGCCAGGCATTGCCCGTCGATTGATCAAAGGTTTGCTGAATCAGCTCGAGGGCCACGCGCCTTTGCCAGTCTAGGGGCCAGTCTAGGGCAGCCCCGGCCTCGGCCAGGGGCAGCCGATGACGGGTGGGAGCTGTTCCCTGGTGCCAGCTGATATAGACAAGGTCGTTGGTTCCAGGGCTGGAATAGTGGCACAGCAGTAGACAGGCTTTGGCCCCCAGGTGGGTGCCTAGCACCTCCGCTAGAACCGGCAGGGGGTCGGGGTCATTGAGGGTGGCGGTGAGGGCATGCACCAGGGGCCAGGTTTCTCGACCCTCCCCAAGGCTGGGGGAGGTGGGCATCCTTCCCTCCTGGGGGCGGGCCTGGAACAAAACCGGCGAATTTTGAGAGGCCATGGGCAACCACCGAATGACATATTCCTGGACGTGTTCCTGGAGGTATTCCTGACCCAGGGGGCGGGGCTTGGGCGACCCTGGCCTCACTTCCGACTTCCTCTAGCGTATCTACGGGTGAGCGAGGCGGTATCCGTGAATACGCCACTTTTTTGATCGCGCCTGGGCCGATCGATCCGCAATCACCGCCGCGCCAGGGTTAGGACTCCCGGTGCGCTCATTGCCTCGTAGGGAGCATTGCAGTGCAATGCCCCTACAAACTGGGGGTATACAGATTGACGGTGCGGCGGGTGCGCTTTTGGCGGTCAGATTTGCGGCGACCTCCGGCCATTTCGTATTCAGAGCTGTCTTTGCCGTAGCGAACGCCGAAGCCAGAGAGCATGTGGTCAGAAAAATCCATTAGCTTGCGCTCGGCCATCAGCATGTCGTTGTAGGCACCGTCTACCATCGACAGCATGCGGTTGTAGGCCATGAGCTTTTCTTGCATGGTCTGAATGTGCGCTTCGTAGGCCTCTAGGGTATAGCCGTTACCAAAATCGAAGTTTTCGGCGGTTTGTGGCGAACGGGTTTTATAGCGAGGATTGGGGATGCTGGTTTGCCGTGAGCGGTGTCGAACGGTGTGGAGGTAAGCAGACAGGGGTATTTGAGGGGAAGGGGTGGGTGGTGGGTGAATAAATGGGATGGTGGGCAGTGCCCACCCTACAAAACTATCATCACTATGGAACGGCGACAGATTACGGATTTCGCCGTTGCCTA
>JAIXUR010000300.1 GCA_027483425.1 Cyanobacteriota bacterium
CGTGGAAAACCTCTGGCGCTACCAGGACATGAAAATCGACGAGCCCAACCTGCCCACCCTCAAACGCCTGGGGGCGGGCCTGGGGGCGCTGGCCCTCTGGCCCCTGCACCAGCTGGGCAAAAAGCTGGTCTACGGCAAGGTGCGCGAGGCCACCGGGGGAGAAGTCAAACAGCTGATCAGCGGCGGCGGCTCCCTGGCTCGGCACATTGATATTTTCTTTGAGATTATCGGTGTCCCACTGCTGGTGGGCTACGGCCTGACCGAAACCTCTCCGGTGCTGTCGGCCCGGCGGCCCTGGCGAAATTTGCGGGGAGCGGCGGGGCAGCCCATTCCTCTGACCGAGATCAAAGTCGTCGATCTGGACACCCGCCAGGAGCTGCCCCAGGGCGACCGAGGGTTGGTGCTAGCGCGGGGGCCACAGATTATGCCTGGCTACTACCGCAACCCCGAGGCTACCCAGAAAGCCATCGACCCCGAGGGCTGGTTTGATACGGGCGACCTGGGCTGGATCAGCCGCGATGGCAACGTGGTGCTGACCGGGCGGGCCAAAGATACGATCGTGCTAACCAATGGCGAAAACATCGAGCCCCAGCCCATTGAAGATGCCTGCATTCGCAGCCCCTACATCGACCAGATTATGCTCGTGGGTCAAGATCAGCGATCGCTGGGGGCCCTGATTGTGCCCAACCTAGAGGCTCTCCAGGCCTGGGCTACCCCCCAAGCGCTGTTCATGGCCGTGCCCGGAGACGATACCCCGGTGCGCACCGGCTGCACCGCCATTACCCTCGAGGATGAGCGGGTGCAAAAGCTGTTTCGCGACGAGCTGGGCCGCGAAGTGAAAGATCGCCCCGGCTACCGTCCGGATGATCGGGTTGGCCCCTTCCAGCTGATTCTGGAGCCGTTCTCCATCGAAAATGGCCTGCTGACCCAAACCCTGAAAGTGCGCCGCCCCGTGGTTACGGAGCGGTATCGCGATATGATTAACGCGATGTTTGGGTAACGGCGGGTGGTGTAAAGACTTCACTAACCTGTAGCCGTGCCCTGGGGAATGATCCGGCCCCTGGCTATGGTGGCCGTAGTCGGTATTGATAATGTCTCTATTAAAGTCAAAGATTATGGATGATACTCAATCGTTGCTGCTCAAGCGGGTGATCAATATTAAGGCCATTGTCACCCCCCTCTGGAAGGAAGAAGCCCAGAAACAGCTACAGTCCCAAATTAACCAGGTAGATGGCCGCCTGCAACAGCTCGAAATGCAGGGCCAGCGGATGGTGGCTGAGCTGCAAAAGCAGGCCGAAACCCAGCCCAATAGCGGGGCCATTCAGCAGCAGATGGGTAATATTCAGAACCAGCTGAACCAAGATAAGAGCAAGCTGCTACAGCAAAAAAACCAGAGCCTGCAACAGCTCCAGGAAGTCCAAACCCTGACCATGGATACGGAAGTGGAACAGGGCAAGGTGGAAAGCTTCTTTAACGTGTCGGTTGGCGACAACCTGGTGCGCAAGCTGCAGGTCGAGCTGCTGATCAAAGACGGCGTGATTCAAGAAATTCGCGGCGAGCTGTAGCGAGCGAACTGTTGGCGGGGCGTCAGTAGGCCATTCACAATGTCTACTGAGAGCGCCCCACGGCCTGATCCGAGGTGGCGGGCTAGATTTCCCGCCGCCAAGACGTTAGTTTATCCTTGGGGATGCACCGCCCAGGGCGTTCCTAGCTGACCCATTTAAGTTAATCAAGGCCAGAAAGGTGCCAGCCTTGGGGATAGAATAAATCCTTGGCATCTTTGCTGCTCTATTGTCCTAGCTCTGTTGTCTTAGCCCTGTTTCGGAAGCCATCTCCATGATTCGTGAAGTCTTCATGCCCGCCCTCAGTTCAACTATGACCGAAGGCAAGATCGTGTCCTGGGTTAAAGCCCCCGGCGACCGGGTGGAAAAGGGCGAAACGGTGGTCATTGTCGAGTCTGACAAGGCCGATATGGATGTGGAGTCGTTCCACGAGGGTATTTTGGCCGCCATTGTGGTGGAAGCCGGTGGAACGGCTCCGGTGGGCGAGGCGATCGCCCTGCTGGCCGAAACGGAAGCCGAAATTGAGACAGCCAAGCAACAGGCCACCGCTAAAGCTGGAGCCCTCGGGGGGCATGCGGCTCCGATCCCCGTAGCCGCCGCCGTGGCCGTGGCTGAGGCTCCGGCCGCCGTCGCTCAAAACGGTGCGACTTCGGTGGGCAGCGGCCGGGTGGTGATTTCGCCCCGCGCCCGCAAGCTGGCCAAGGAGCTCAAGGTAGACCTGGCGACCCTCCAGGGCAGCGGCCCCCATGGCCGTATTGTGGCCCAAGATGTGGAATTGGCGGCGGGCAGAACACCCGCTCCGGTGGCCGCGCCGATCGCAGCCGTGGCTGCCCCGGTGATGGCCCCGACCCCAGCCGCCCCAGCCGTGACCGCCCCCAGCACCGCTCCCCTGGGCCAGGTGGTGCCCTTCAATACCTTGCAGCAGGCGGTGGTGCGCACCATGGCCGCCAGCCTCGGGGTTCCCACGTTCCACGTGGGCTACACCATCACCACCGATAACCTCGACGCCCTCTACAAGCAGATCAAGTCTAAGGGGGTGACGATGACCGGCCTGCTGGCCAAGGCCGTAGCCGTGACCCTGCAAAAGCATCCCTTGGTCAACGCGGGCTACACCGACCAGGGCATTCAATACCGGGCGGGGATCAACATTGCGGTGGCGGTGGCCATGGAGGGCGGTGGCCTGATTACCCCCGTGCTCAAAAATGCCGACCAGTCCGACATCTATTCCCTCTCGCGCACCTGGCGCGACCTGGTGGAGCGATCGCGCTCGAAGCAGCTGCAGCCCGACGAGTACAACTCGGGCACCTTTACCCTGTCGAACCTGGGCATGTTTGGGGTAGACCGCTTTGACGCGATTTTGCCGCCGGGGCAGGGGTCGATTTTGGCGATCGGGGCCTCTCGCCCTACGGTGGTGGCCACCGCCGATGGCCTGATGGGAGTGAAGCGCCAGATGCAGGTCAACATCACCTGCGATCACCGCATTATCTACGGAGCCGATGCCGCTGCATTCCTCAAGGATCTGCCGGACGTGATTGAGAACAATCCCCAGTCCTTAACCCTGTAGTACCAAATCCGCCTCACAAAACCCCGATTTGAAACCGATACCCAGTAGGGGCATTGCACTAAATGCCCCTACAAATCAGGGGCATTCAGACAGAATTTGGTATAAAACGCGCCTGAACCGCAACCTACCACCCATC